>QNAP01000093.1 GCA_003641795.1 Thermotogae bacterium
GAGAAGTCTCATGGTTGAACGTTCCATAAAGATCCAAACTATCGGCAACCAGGCGACAGTGAAGATACCTATCTGCGCAGCGGTTTTACTTCCAAACTTATCCACCGTCACTCCCCAAAAATAGTATGCGGGTATCGCAATCGCACCAGAAAGCATCGTGTAGAACCCTATGACCGAGTAGTTCAGTTTAAGGAAGCGTATTTGGTAAAGAGTGAAATACGGTGCGGAAATATAGATGGCAAAGTTCCAAAGAATCGCATAGAGCGTGAATTTGAGAAAGTTCACATCCTTCATACAAGACCGCAACCCCGCTAGCGCACCGTACACACGAGGAGGAGGCTCATATTGCGCAGTCAACAATGCAAGTGAAGTGAATCCAAAAGTCAGTCCCGTCGTTATTACCAGTAAATAGTTGTATGGTTCAACGACAACATCCAACATTTTCGAGTACAAGAGAATCGCAAAGATCGTGATGAAAGAACTGGCTAAGTTGCGAATACCGAAGAACCTACCACGCAAATCCTCGGGAACGAGATCTCTGATCCAGGAATTCCAGGCATTACCGGCAAAGGTAAGAGCTAACTGGGACACCATGAACATGTAGAGGAACAACTTCGCGTCTCTTAATCCAACGGCTACGGCCACCGCCAAAACAACCCAAGGCAAGCGTGAGATCAGTGACGAGATCACCACGACCCTTTTTCTGCTTCTCACTTTGTCCAAAACAAACGGAGTGACGAGTTGAAAGAATTGGAATGCGACGGGCAGTGCAAAAGACAAGCTCAGGACAAACTCTGAAGCGTTGAAGTAAAGACCGAGAGCTGTTAACAGGAATCCTTGAGATAGTAAGAAAAAGCCGGTGTAGGATGCACCCTCAAAGATGGAAATCTTCATTGCTTTCCGGATCTTAAGAACCAAGCTTTCTTTCAGATCTTCTTCGTTGAAATCAGACTCTACCATCGTGGTCCACGTCTTTCACAATCCTCGGATCGTCGATGAGAACCCTGTGGAGAAGCTCGGGCTTCTCTTCTATGATTTGTCTGATACCTTCATCTCCCCTCAGTGAGAGAACGTCTGGAAAGACAGGGGATTTCACAAGCGTGGGAAAACCTTTGGTATCCCCAAAGTAAGCAGCAACAATTGGTTTATCAGAGGTTCGGGCTTCTTCAAGAACCTTCTCCATAACTTCGGGCCTTACTTCTGGCATGTCTCCCAAAAGGATCATCACCGTATCGCAATGTTCAGCAGCTCCTGCGGAAATGGCAGTTCTCACAGACGAAGCGATTCCCTCTTCGTAATTGAGATTGTAGAGAACTTCCACATCACGGAGTTGAAAATTCTCTCTGATTTCCTTCCAAGTAGGGTTTACGATGAGAGCCTTTCTGTGTGCCTTCAAAAATGCCACTCTGTCTATGACCCACTGAAGCATAGGCTTTCCTTTGTAATCGGCTACAAGTTTTTGAGAACCAAAACGTTCGGACTTACCCGCTGCCAGTATCGTCACGCAGAGCTTCAAGTTTATCCCTCCTTGTGAACCAAGTTTTCTACTGCATCGAGTATCTTGGTATAGCCCGTGCATCGACAGAGATTACCCTCCAGAGCTTTGTAAATCTCATCTCTGGAAGGGTGAGGATTTTTCATAAGCAACGCCTTGATAGACATGACAAAACCCGGCGTGCAAAAACCACACTGCACCGCTCCTGCATCTACAAGGGCCTTTTGTATGACATCGAGTTCGCCATTTCTCGACAACCCCTCTATAGTCAGTACCTCTCGACCATCGAGTTCTGGAGCCAGCATCAAACAAGAGTTCACAGCCCTTCCATCCACCAATATGGTGCAGGCTCCACACTCGCCTTCACCACAACCTTCCTTGGTACCCGTCAGCTCCAGCTCTTCACGCAACAGGTCCAGTACCCTTTGATCTTCTCTAACCTCCATTTCCATCCGCTCGCCGTTCAAAACGAATCTTATCTTCATACTATCGGCCCCTCCTATGCCAGTAAACGTCTGATTACTTCCTCAACCTTCACGTTCTGTGCGCTGACGTCCTCTCCGTATTCCGACTTCAGAGCGTGGAGAGTTGCCTTGTCGGCTATAAGCGCGTTCACACCGCTTTGCGTTTTCATTGGCGAAAAGAGTCTGAACCTTTCAATACCTTTGGCTTCACCGGGGAGGACAACTTGCTGAAAGCTCGAGAGTTGATCGATGGTGCCGTTGAAGATTACTCTTCGATCTTTGAGAAGCACCATACGGTCACTCAACTTCAAAAGAGGCAAAGGATTTGCTGACGCTATAAGGAGGCTTCCCTTATTCTTCTTTTTCTGTTCCAACAACGGTAAAAAACGTTCTGTAAAGCCAGCTCCCATGATATCGGTGATTGCATCCGTGAGGATCAAGTCTACTTTCATAGCCACGCCCAAAACCCCAAAGAGAAACACCTTCATCTCTTCGGACAATTCCTCCAATCGCGTTTTTACAGAAAGACCTAAATGGTTCATTTCGTGAAGAAACAGCGCTTCATTGAGTTTACCGATTCGCTTGAAATGTCGAAGAAGTTTTTCTACAGTCCACTTTGGATGAAGCCCATCCGGTTTGGCAAGATAAAGCTTCCTCGTACCTCGTTTAACCCATATCCGCACATCCTTGATTCTGATGAGTTCTGCAACACATTGGAGAATACGGGATGCCAACCCACCGCGGTCGCCAAGAACGAGCGATTCTCCTTCCCCGAGTTCCAAATCGAGCTTTCCCAAACCTTCGACTGGAAGACCTTCGACCTTCAACAGCCTTTCTGCGAAACTCAGCCGAGATCACTCCTTAAACCGAGCGTCGTGAGTATGATGCCGTCTCTGTTTCTCCACTTATCTTTCGTTTTGACCCTCAGTTCCAAGAAAACCTTCTTACCAAGGAGAAATTCTATTTCCTTTCTTGCCATCATCCCTATTTCTTTGATCATACGTCCTCCCTTGCCGATTATGATGCCTTTCTGAGAGTCTCGTTCCACATATATCGTGGCCAGTATATATACCACTCCGTTTTCTCTTTCTTCTAAAGCATCCACTCCCACGCCTGTAGAGTGAGGAACTTCTTGAGAAGTGAGGTTAAAGATCTTCTCTCTGATGAGTTCGGCTACCATGAATTCCAGAGGTCGATCTGTTACCATGTCTTCGGGATAGAATTGTGGCCCTTCTGGGAGTTTGTCCAAAATCTTCTGAAGTAACAGCTCTAAGTTTTCACCCGTGACAGCAGAGACGTAAATGCTGTCAACGATTTGCGAAGTGTGAGTTTCGGCCATAGCTTCTATTTTTTGGCATGCTTCTTTTTTATCTTTGAGCAAATCGATCTTGTTGACAACGAGAATGGTGCTTATTTTTGTTTCTTCAATATACCTTGCAACGTATGTCTCGGGTTTGCCAAAACCTTCCGTCGCATCCACGACGAAGAGGATAAGATCCACTCCTTGCATGGCCCTTATGGCAATTTTAACCATGTACTCTCCAAGCCTGTGGAGTGGTCTGTGAATACCAGGTGTGTCCGTGAAAACGATCTGAAAATCTTTCCCCGTTAGAATGCAATTGATTCTGTTACGAGTCGTCTGAGGTTTGTCTGAAACGATGACCACCTTACGCTTCATTATCCCGTTTATAAGGGTGGACTTCCCCACATTGGGTTTACCCGCCAATGCCACAAAACCACTCTTCAATTTCTCACCTCTGTTTCGCGAAGGATGGTATACTCCAGTTGGGATTATATCATCGGAAGGGGTCTCCATATGGGCAGAAGAGGGCTGAGGATGATCTTGGCTTCGACGACCGAAGTTTTGATCTTCTTTCTCCTTGTGAGTTTCCCGGAACACGCGGTGAGGGTTCTCGATTTTCTACCCCGAGATGTACAGCAATTCCTTCTTGGTTCCAAACGTCAATGGCTTGGCTTATTGAAGAATGACTTTCAAACCTACCTTTGGTTTTTTTGGTACTCCCTCTTGTTGCCTCTTATCATGTCGATCTTCGCATCGATTGAAGCCCAGAAATACTTTCGCGAACCCAGCAATGCTCTTGAGAAGGCGTCACTTTCAAAGCAGTCGAGGTTGCGCTACTATGCTTTCAGATGGTACGGCCTGATTGTTGACATCAGTGTATTGGCAGCAGTGGGAGCTTCCTTAAACATCGTGGTATCGGAGTCTTTCCGGTTGCTCATGCCAGCAATCATTGCTGTTGTCGTTGGAAGTTGGTTCGTCGCGGCTGTGGCCAGCTTGGTAGTGGCAGCTTTGAAAGGTCATCCACTTGGTGCGATTGTGGCGATTCTAGTCAGCGAAGGGGCGATCTTCAGTTTTCCAAATCTCCCGCCTATCTGGTTGCTCCGCTACGGTTGCCTTTACACGACTTTACACCTCTCAGAGTACTTTTTATCGTACGTGATGTCTGAAGGGCTCCATCTGCTGACAACTCTCTTGAGACTCCAAGCTCCCAGGGTGCCGTCTACACATCAAGGATGACGGTACTTCCTTCCAAAGGCATCGATCCAGACAAAAAGAGGAAAATCGTGTACTTCGATCAATCTGATGGCTTCTGGTCCCAAATCTTCGAAGGCCACGACCTCGCTTCTTTCAACACGTGAAGCCAAAAATGCCGCTACACCTGAGGGTGCCACGAAGTAAACCCTACGGTATTCTTTGTTGAGAGTTTCCACAAGTTCCGAACGATCCCCCTTGCCGATGGTTGCCATAACTCCCTGTTGATACAGAAACTTCAGGTATTTATCCATTCGAGCGCTCGTTGTGGGACCGATGGCACCGATCGGTGCACCGGCCATTTCTTTGGCAGGACCTGCGTAAAAAACTACAGTTCCTTTCAAGTTCAGCGGAAGATTAGAACCACCTTCACAGAGTGATAGAAGACGTCGTTGAGCAGAGTCCCTCATCACCACCACACGACCTGTTAGCAGAACCCTATCACCTGCACGCAGCTTCTCAAAGACCTCAGAGGTGTAAGGTTCGGTGATATCGATGTTCTTGATCACAACGACACCCTCCCCACTCTACACAAGAAACAGTCCACAGCTACAGCCACGGGTAAAACTGCAATGTGCCTCGGTTGGGTCAGTATGTGTACGTCCAAAACTGTAGGGCCTTCACCAAACCCTTGGACACCTATCTTCAGCTTGTTCAATCGGAAGAAGAGTTTCTCTTCCCACCGAGCGACGAATGGAATGGGGCTTCTCTCTCCCAAGTTGCGAAGGAGGGCTCGTTTGGCCATGAACAGTGCCGTATCAGCACTTCCACCAACTCCAATACCCACATGAAGTGGTGGACAAGATCTCCCGCCTTTGGAACGTATATGGTCTTCGATCGCATTGTTTATTTCCTCTTCAGAAGCAGTAGGAAGGAACATCCATAAGGCAGTCAGGTTTTCTGAACCTCCGCCTTTCACGTGAGCGGTGATGGATACTCCTTCTCCCTCTGTAAGCTCCACATGGACAAAGGTTGGTGTGTTATCTTTCGTGTTCTTCGAGGGCCCCAAGGGGGGATCAACCATAGAATACCTGAAGGGGAACTCCATATAAACATTCGAAACAGCTCTGTTCAAAGTTTTAAAGACGGGTTCTTCCAGTACCACGTTTCTCCCTACTTCCACATAGAACTCCACAAACCCCGTGTCTTGACAAAGGGGCAAGCTTGCTCTTGCGGCTATCTCCGCGTTCTTGCGAAAAAGCTCACAAAAGTATTGATGATATTCACCTTCCACACTTCCGCAAAGTCTTTCCATCACTTGTGGATTGAACCGGAGATTCAGCTCTTTCAAAAGGCGATAGACTTTCTTCTCCAAATCAGCGGCTCGTATTGATCTCATGATCCCATCACCGCGTCCTCCCATTCACAAGAGAACACCGCTCGTTTTGACACTCCATTTTGACGAATCTCAAAACGTCCTCTCCAATAGGATTGGGAATCCCTGCGAGATAACTTGCCACATGCAGATGCAGGCATTTCACCGACAGCGGGTTCTTCACTCCCCCTATTCCCAACCTTTCAATCCATGGAGCTTCTTCCTTCAAACGCTTGACCAATTCCCTCTTCCGTTCTCTATCTGCCTCCACTGCTCTCAGGAAGAGGCGGCGAAAGTCTTGAGAAAGCTCTAATAATTCCTGATAACGCTTTATGTGCCCCTCAGACTCCAAGCGCGAAACCTCTTCTCTGAGATGTGGACATGTCAACCAGTGGAGTGTGGGGAAGGGCTTGCCATCCACGATGGGAAGAGTTTCTATCACCAAAGGATAGCCGAATCTGCAGCTGCGAAGAACCTTGAAGTTCCCACGCGGTCTTCTTCCTAACTGCCAGGTAACGATGGCTATCTTGTTAGAAGAAGTGCGTACCAATTCTCTTCCTCCTGTTCCTTCAAGACTCGTAATCCAACATCTCGAGCCTTCCCTTTCACTATTTCCAACTTCTCAGACACGATACCCGAAAGTATGACCTTACCGTCTTTTGTCAGATGGTTGTTAAGCTGGTCCAGAAGCTCCAACAACACCTCCGCATAGATGTTGGCAACTATGAGATCGAAGCTCTCCCTTATTCCTTCCAAAAGGTTTCCCTTTACGACTTCTATCTCCACATCGTTTTCCTCAGCGGTTTCTCGAGCTTTCATCACAGCGATAGGATCGTTATCCACCGCCACCACTCGGGAGGCCCCAAGCTTTGCCGCCAGAACCGAGAGTATTCCCGTACCACAACCAATATCCGCCACCACATCTTCTGGTTTGATACATTCTCTCAATAGATGCGCCGACATCCGAGTGGTAGGATGAAGTCCGGTACCAAAGGCTACGCCCGGAGTGAGTTTAATCACCATCTTTTTTCTTAGCATGTTGGGTTCCTGCAAGCTAGGGACAACGAGCACGCCCGGTATCATCTCGAAGGACTTCATTGAATCCAAAAACTTTCTCAACCAATCATTGGGTTCGACCCAACTCCTTTTTACCTCGATCAATTCGTGTAGAAAACCCGGCATCTCTTCTTCATCGCTTAAGTAGACTTTCAAAAGAGTTCGATCCCCCACTCGC
>QNAP01000094.1 GCA_003641795.1 Thermotogae bacterium
CTTGTGGGTTATGTCTTCCAAAACCCTGAAAACCAAATCGTGGGTTCTACGGTGATCGAGGACGTGGTTTTTGGGTTGGAAAATTTGGGAATTCCAAGGAAAGAAATGCTTCGCCGCGCGAATAGGGTACTTGAGTGCGTGAAGTTGCACGGTTTGGAAAATCGCGCTCCCGGGACACTATCGGGAGGGCAGAAGCAAAGACTGGCGCTCGCTTCGATTCTGGCGATGGAACCACGCTTCCTCGCACTGGACGAACCCACTTCGATGATCGACCTCAAAGGAAAGAGCGAAGTATTACTCATTCTTGAGGAGCTGAAGAGAAGCGGTCACGGCATTGTTTTGGCCACACACGATCCAGGTGAGATGAGTCTTTGCGACCGAATAATCCTTCTCGATGAGGGTGAGATAGTTGCAAATATAGAAGAACCTGGCCCTTGGATTGAACCCTACGAAGCATTCTTTCCGGAAAGCTTCGAATTCCGGTTGTTGAAATGCTGTAAAGTCAATCCCCTTTCGTTGAGAAGGGTGATCCGATTTGCCAATCGTCTTTGAAAAGGTCAGTTACGAGTACTCGGTGGGGACCCCTTTCAGCAAAGTAGCCCTTCGGGATGTGTCTCTTAAGATCGCGGAGGGTGAGAGTCTATGCGTGTTGGGAGCCACAGGTAGTGGCAAAACTACCTTCGCTCTTCTCACCAACGGAGTACTGCTCCCCACAAAGGGTAGCGTATTTGTTGACGGGCTGGATACCGCTGACAAACGCGTTGACATAAAAGAGGTGAGGAGAAGGGTAGGGGTGGTTCTCCAGTACCCTGAGCACCAATTTTTCCTCCCCACGGTGGAAGAGGAAATACTATACGCTCCGAAAAACTTTTTGGCTGCAGAACAAAAAGAGCTGGAAAGATCACTGGAAGAAGCTCTTGAGCTTTTGGAAATCAAGAAAGAGCTTCTCCACAGGAACCCCTTCGAACTATCGGGTGGTGAAAAACGCAGGGTTGCCATAGCGTCGATCCTTTCCTACAACCCCAAGTATTTAGTGATGGACGAACCTCTCGTTGGATTGGATTCGAAAGTGCGCTCACAACTTTTGAGGTTTCTGAAGGCACTCAAAGAGATAGGGAAAACCTGGATTGTGATTTCTCACGATGTGGACGAGTTTCTCTTTATGGCTGACCGATTTCTGGTCTTTCATGACGGGAGCCTTGCCTTTGACGGAAAAAGGGAGGAATTCGTTTTAAAGGCGTTCGACCACTTAAAGGAGTGGGGGCTCTATCCCTCCACCAAGCTTAGATTTCTTGCGGCTCTTCCGAAAGAAATAGCATCCTTCATCACTGATGACGAAAAACTGGAGTCTGCCATTGTTTCTTCCGGACTCATGGATTGTGAAGAGGTCAGAAACGATCGCTCATTCCCACTCGATGGTTCCCGGAGGTTTTGAGGTGACATCAAAGACCACCCTTGAAACTTCAGGCACCTGATTGAGGATCCTTCTGGCTGCTTCATCCAGCACATCTGAAGGTAGTCTCGTCCAGTCGGCTGTCATAGCTTCGACACTATCAACTGCTCTGAGAGCTACAACGTAGCCGTAATTCCGTTTGTCTCCCCTAACACCCACACTCCGAACTGGTAACAGGACAGCAAAAGCCTGCCAAGTCTTCTCGTACCAACCAGTTTCCCTCAACACTTCTAAAAAGATGTGGTCAACTTCTTTCAGTATACGCAAACGTTCTGCCGTTATTTCTCCCAGCACTCTCACAGCGAGGCCTGGACCAGGAAAGGGATGACGCCAGATGACGTGTCGGGGAATGCCCATGAGTTCACCAAGCCTGCGTACCTCGTCTTTAAAAAGCTCCCTGAGTGGTTCGACGAGATTCAAGTTCATATGCTCTGGAAGTCCTCCAACGTTGTGATGGCTCTTGATCCTGTTCGTATACTTGCCCGATGCTGAGCTTTCTATGACGTCCGAGTAGATCGTACCTTGAACCAGGAACTCGGCTTCACATTTTTTCGCTTCTTCCTCGAAGACTCGTATAAACTCCTCACCGATGATCTTTCGCTTTTCTTCGGGATCGGCGACGCCTTCGAGCTTTTCCAGGAATCTTTTCTTAGAGTCGACCACCACGAGATTCATTCCCAACAAGTCCCTGAAGACAGCGGGGACCTCTTCTTCTTCTCCCTTGCGCAGCAGACCATGATCCACAAAGATGCTGACCAGATCGCTTCCTATCGCTTTGTGTACGATCATAGCAGCGGTGGAAGAATCCACACCGCCAGAGAACGCAGCGATAACTTTCTTTCCCTTGAGCATCTCTCTCAGAACTTCAACCTTTCTGTGGAGGAAGTCTTCCAAGCTCCAATCCGGTGAGAGGCCACATATCCGCGCAAGAAAGTTTCCCAAGATCTCGAGACCGTAGACGGTATGTCGAACTTCCGGGTGAAACTGAACGAGCCAGAAGCGCCGATAGTCCGTCGCCGCAGCCACCATACCGGTGTTGGTCTTCGCTATGAGATCAAAAGTTCCCGGCAGCGACGCAACTTCGTCACCGTGGCTCATCCATACAGTGAAAGAATCTGGAAGACCCCAAAAAAGCGGATCTTTTCCGATCACGTTGATCTCAGTCTTGCCGTATTCTCCCTGAATGCCAGGCTTGACGATTCCTCCGTATGCATGGCAGATCAATTGCATACCGTAGCAAACACCTAAAACCTTACCGTCATACTTTTGCCACCAAGAAGGAAGTTGCGGAGCATCCTTTTCAAAGACACTGTGCGGGCCTCCCGAGAGGATCACAGCCGAGATTTTATCTGGGTTTACACGTTCTTCTGGTGTCACGACGATACTGTAATAGCCGAGCTCCCTGATTCTTCGAGCAATCAGTTGCGTGTATTGGGAGCCATAATCCACAACCACTACAAGATTCAAATCTCTCACCCCTGAACGGCGTTTTGCCGCTTCTTCATTTCGATGGTACGCCTTATGGCAGCTGCTCTGGTTTCTCCTATGCCTTCCACCTTCTTCAGTTGATCTAAAGAAGCCTGAGAAATGCGTTCCAACGTGCCAAAGGCGCGCACCACGTTGGTGACTATGTTCATGGGAATTTTGGAGTCTCTCCGAAGTATGCGAAATCCGTGGGATTCAACCGTCACATCTCCGAGCTGTTGCGAGCTGCTCACATCGTAGTTCAATGCCCTGGCAACGCTCAGAAACCCCAACAACTCTTTTTCCGGTAGGTTCTTAAGGCGTTCTCTTACCGTCTCGGGATCACATTCGTCAGGATCGCCATTGTAGTAATCGAGAATCAGCAGGTTTACTGTATCTTCCACACCTTCACTCATCTCGTCAAGGGTCAGTTTTGAGAGCCTGCCTTCCGTTCCAAGTTCTATCAGATACCTTCTGGCCTCCTCTTCGATTTTCATAGCCAGTGCCGCTCTCTCCAGTATTTCGCAAACCTCTCTGAGAGTCACACTACCTTCCAACTCTGCTATGTCCAACTGAAGCAAGAGTTTGTCGAAACTTTGGCGATACTTCTCGTAAGTGTTCAAGGCCTGGTTCACTTTGTTCATGAGGGAGATCACGTCTCCGATCACGTGCTTTTCTGAACCGTAATAGACGGTGATGGTTTTCCTCCTTCTCGAGATTGCGATGACCAATTTGTTGAATTGTCGTGCGATGCGCTCCGCGCTTCTATGACGGGTGCCCGTTTCTTCAGATGGAATTGAAGGGTCGGGTATCAAATGAGTGTTGGCGGCGAGTATCTTCTCACCTTCATCGTTGAGAACTATCGCCCCATCCATCTTGGCGAGCTCGTAGAGCCGCTGGGGGGAGAAGTCTTCGTTGAGGTGAAATCCCACCTGGAATGTCAGGGGGTGCTTTTTGTAATCTTCGGCGAAGACAATGAGAGCACCTCCATGGGCGTTTAGAATATCATCCACGCCCTGTCTTATAGGTGTTCCGGGAGCTATAAGCTTGAGTTTGCTCAAAAATTCATCGGTCATTTTTCAACGCCCCCACTCACCGCAAGCCTTTGAATGCGTTCCTTCAAGGTGGATATCTCACCTTTGCTTTTGACGTTATCCCAAAGGCTTCTAATTTCCAATTCGTGCTCCAGAAAAACCTTCAAAACTTCCGGATTGAAGTCATCTGGACGCGTTTTATCGTCCCCTTTTTTCAGAATTTCAACAGCCTGCTCGTGCGAGAAGGCTTTCTTGTAAGGTCGTTGAGACCTTAGCGCATCGTAGACGTCTACAAGCGCTACGATGGCGGCTTCAATGGGTATCTCGTCCCCTTTCAGCCCAAACGGGTAGCCCCTTCCGTTCCACTTCTCGTGATGGTAGAGAGCGATAGTCCGTGCCATCTCGAAGTACTTATCTTCGCCCAGCAAAGCGGCACCGTATATCGTGTGTTTCTTCATCTCTTCAAACTCTTCATCGGTGAGTCTGTCGGGTTTGTTGAGTATCCTCTTATCCACCATGATCTTACCGATATCGTGGAGTGGAGCGAAGTGCTCAAGCTTTATCGCAACATCTTCTTTCAATCCCAGCTTGCGGGCGATGAAACCTGAAAGTATGCCCACTCTTTCTATGTGATTTCCCGTCACTTCGTCGTATCCTTCGGCGATGACCGCCAGCTGACGTGCAAACTTTTCGTAGGTACTTTCCAACTCTTCATGGAGCTGTTGTAACTTCTGATAAGAGTCCTGAAGCTCCTCGTTCATGGCTTTGATCTCTTCGAAAGACGACATCACTTCTTCTGCTAATTCTCGGTAGGTTTGTGTTAACCCATCTACTTCGACGATTCCACAGTTTGCAAGATCTCCATCTAACTCTAGGAATTTTGCGTCTTTGAATCTGTTCATACTTTCTACTAATCGCTCGAAGGGCTGTGCGATTTGCGAGGACAACGTTTTAGACCTGCGAAGCATGAATAATACGAAGACAGCTATGGTGACGCCGAAGAAGAGAATCAGAGAAAGCATGAGCAGGTTAAAGGGGGTCAAATCCGTCTGTATCACGATACCCACTGGTTCGAATCCGTAGTGTCTATCTTCGCATGACCAAACCGTGTAAATCGTGTGAAGATTAGATCGGCTCACATGTATAGATTCTCCAGACTCCATCACCTTTGCGAGGTATGCGCGGTCATTCGAAGAAAGGGGCAATGCTTCGGGAATCAGAGGCTGGAGGTCAGCACGATAAAGACCGAATCCCTTTATTCGAAGGGGCAGGTTGGATAGCTTCGCGATCTCTCTCCCCACGTTTTCTATACCCCTCATATCCTTGACAAGATGAATCACAACCACCCGTGTGGGCAGTTTCAGGTATATGTCAACGAAAATCTTATGCTCGCCGAAGGAGTAGAGGATATAGTGATCGCTGTATTCGAGCTTTTCCAAAAGTCCACCCTGCAGTGAATCATAAGGCATTCTCTCCACACTGAGTGCCAAAATAGATGAAGGCAACATGAGATTTGCGAGCAACAGCTGATCCTTTTCCGATTCCGGGATCTTCTTCTCTTCTATGACGCGAACCATGGAAGCCAGTCGCTCGACGCTTTCGAAAAACTCCTTATGCTCGCTAAGCATCGTTTGAAAGAAGGATTCGAAGACTTTCTTTGTGAGTGTTGTTGTGCTCAGATAAAGAGCTTGCTCGGATCTTTGATAAGAAACCGATACTACTAACAGAGCAGCAGCCATGAGCCCGAGGGTACTGAGGAGTATCGTCCGGGCGAACTTTCTGTAGATGAGATAAGCGAGCTTTTCTTTTTTCAAGCTTGGTCGGTATTCTTTATTCCGAACTTTCACCGGCACGGCCTCCTCATTTTTCGAGCCTTTTCAAGACGATTTCTGGAATCTGCTCGAGTTTTTCCTGTCTGTAGAACGCAAGCAGATCTGTGAAAAAGACGTGTCCTTCCCCAACTAACAACTCACTCACAGTTTCCAGCCCAAGCCCTCCCATGAAGTAAACCACAAACCACGATTTTTCCAGCTTCAGTTCTACATCTTCCGCTGTGAGGAGTTTAAGCGTTTTGAGTTTTACCTCGCCACCTCGCTCTTCCCATGATTGTTTCAGCTTGTCCAGTTCCGGACGGGTGAAGCGGGAAACCAATTCTTTCTCATCCTCGGGGTCGATTTGGAGAAGTTTCTTGTACGCATCGAAGATTTCTTTGAACGTCTGCGTGTAGAACACCCAGTGATCCCACCACTGGGTCTTGTCACGTTCGAGCATTTTGAAAAAGAGGTTGGACTTGTCCTGAACTATGCTCCTCAAAAATGCCCCTCCCATCGAAATTTTATCATCTGTTTTGACTTCCGTAGTCCTTTAGCCCATTCCACAAACGCTTAAGCCGTTCCTTAATTTGCTTTTCCTTTCCAAAATTGGTGGGGTGGTAAAAGATCCTCCCTTTGAGTACATCTGGGAGATAGCTTTCCTTCACGAATCCACCGTAATCATGTGGGTAGAGATAACCCTCTCCGTATCCCCATTTCTTCATCATCTTCGTAACAGGGTTCCGCAATTTCAAGGGCACCTGAGCTTCGGGATGTTCTTTAGCCACTTTTCGTGCATTGGAGACGCCGCGGTATACGGCGTTGCTTTTGGGTGTTACGCTTAAATATACCGCCGCTTCGGCGAGGTTCAGGATACATTCAGGAAGTCCCACGTGTTCTACTGCCTGTGCTGCCGCCACCGCGATCAGAAGAGCCATGGGATCCGCCAATCCCACATCCTCACTGGCAAGGATCACCATCCGTCTGGCGATGAAGCGTGGATCCTCTCCAGCATCTATCATCCGAACGAGATAGTAAAGGGCTGCATCAGGATCACTTCCCCTCATGCTTTTTATGAAAGCTGAAATAAGATCGTAGTGTTCCTCACTTTTCTTCTTGGCAGTGAGTCGGCGTCCTTCTTCAAACAGTTGTGATAGGAGCTCAGTCGTGGCCTCTTCTCTTCCTTCGGCACGTGCGAACTCCAACACCATTTCGAGAGTGGTCAGAGCGAAACGCGCATCACCACCA
>QNAP01000095.1 GCA_003641795.1 Thermotogae bacterium
CTCTTTTAGAACGCCATCAGGTGTCTTTGCTTTCGGACGTATTGACAGAGCCACGAAAGTCTTAATCGCAAATGCCAAAATACATGGAAAGCGCCTGTTGGATCTTGGATGTGGCTATGGAGTCGTGGGGGTGACTCTGAAGAAGGAGCACCCGTATCTTGAACTCAGCATGAGTGACATCAACAAGCGAGCGGTGGAGTTTGCAAAGATCAACGCCAAAGATAACAATATAGAGGCTGACGTACGTTGGGGTGATCTCTACGAGCCTTGGAAAAACGAGAGGTTCGATATGATCGTTTCCAACCCTCCCATCACCGCTGGCAAGAGAGTGTGGGAACGTTTGATTTGGGGAGCCTTGGATCATTTGAATATAGGAGGCACACTTCAACTCGTTGCCTTTCACAACAAAGGAGGAAAACGGTTGAGAGAGATGATGAAGGCGGCTTTCGGAAACGTGAGAGAACTCTGCAAAGAAGGTGGTATCAGGGTGTACTTATCTGAGAAGGTGGAAAGATGAAGAAATGCGTCATCTTCGATATGGACGGGGTACTGGTGGACAGCGAGAGCGTGTACTTCGAGGCCATCTCTGAGGTCATAGAATCTTTTGGGCATAAACTTGGGCGGGAGCTCTTCAAGAGGACTATGGGTATCCCCATGGAGAGAGGTGGGGCGAGAGTACTCATCGAAGAACTGGGAATGGATATCGGTGAGGAAGAACTCTTAAAGAACCTGGATGTGAGCTATGCCAAGCACTTTTCAAGACCCTTGAAACCACGTCCTGGCATTTTGGAACTCATCAGGGAATTGAAATCACATGGCTTCACACTCTGTGTGGCGACCTCTACGCGTCGGGCGATGGCCGAAGATCGACTGCGTTCTTCCAGTCTCCTCGATTACATGGACTATGTGGTCTGTGGAGATGAAATAGAGAGAGGAAAACCCGATCCGGAGATTTTTCTCGAAGCCCTCGCACGTTCAAGTTGTCGGGCTGAGGAAACCGTGGTGTTCGAAGATTCTCCAAACGGTGTGAGGGCAGCTGTCAACGCGGGTATCGAGGTCTACGGAATACTCCACGATTTCAACGACCCGGAGGAATTATTGAACCTGGGAGCCATTAAAGTCTTTAGATTACCCGATGATGTGACGCATATCGAACGATTGCTGATGAACATTTCCAAACAGGTGTGCTAAAATACCACCATCATAGAAAAAAACCTGGAGGTTACCAGGATGGAAATATTCTTCTATCTTCCCGCAATCTTTATGGGCTGGGCGCTGGGCTCGAATGATGCTGCTAACGTTTTCGGAACAGCGGTAGCGAATTCGTTGGTCAGGTACAGAACGGCCGTAATCATCTCCTCGATCTTCGTGGTCCTTGGAGCAGTGCTTCAGGGGTACCGCGGAATTGGAACCATTTCTTCCATCTCTTCACAATCGTTGGTCAGTGCTGCTATTGCCATGTTGGGAGCTGCCATATCTGTGACGATTTTTTCGCGTCTCGGTATACCTGTTTCAACGTCCCAAGCAGTGGTGGGTTCCATCGTGGGTATAGGACTCATCGATGGATATGTGAATTGGTCAGTCCTTGTCAAAGTGGTGATATGCTGGGTTTCTACTCCCATTGGAGCTATGGTTATCGGGTACGTGTCGTACAAGTTATTTTCGGTTTTTTTCAGGAGGATTCCAACGATTCAAGCCCAAGATCTGACGATAAAAGTCGCTGCGCTCGTCTTCGGAGCTTATGGGAGTTACGCCTTGGGAGCGAACAACGTTGCCAACGTTTCCGGTGTCTTTGGAGCCTTCATGAATCCGAGGTTGGCTGCACTGATAGGTGGAGCGTCCATCGCATTGGGTATCATCACTTATAGCTACCGCGTTATGATGACTGTGGGAAAAGGTATCGTAGAACTTGATCACTTTTCCGCCGTGGTAGCCGTTTTCGCAGAGTCAGTCACCGTGTGGATTTTTGCCTTGATTGGAGTTCCGGTATCGACTTCTCAGGCCGTCGTTGGAGGTGTGCTGGGCGCAGGACTTGCTAGAAGCACGCCTGTGGTGAACAGAAGGGCCATCTGGCGGATTGTCTTCGGGTGGTTGGGGACTCCAGCCATAGCTGCCAGTGTTTCCACACCTCTTTACCTTTTGACGAGGGCACTGATTGTCAGGTGAAGTGGGGGAACAGACAAGATGAAAGTTCTTGGTTTTGACACGAGCCTCAAATATTTGACCGTTGCTTTGCGAGGAGATGGTAATTTCTTCGAAACGGTCATGGTCACCGCGATCAAACACGCCGAGAATCTTTTACCTGTTGTCGATAGCGCTCTGAATCATCTCAAGATCGGCATCAAAGAGATAGAATTATTAGTTGTAGGAATAGGTCCAGGTTCTTTCACGGGTATCCGCGTGGGATTGGCCACCGCCAAGGGGTTCATGGTGTCTCTTGGCATACCCGCTGTTGGCATACCAACCACGGAGCTGTTGGCAGCTAACATGCCGAAGAGAAGCGCTGCGGTGTGCATCCCGGCAAGAAAGGGACACGCCTACCTTGCCGTTTATGACCAAGGTAGATGCGTTCTGGAACCAGAATTCGTAAGACTCGAAACTGTGGGGAAGCTCCTACGAGAGGGGAAATTCAACAGCTATCCCCTTGTAGGTGAGGGATGGGAAAAGATCACGAAACGTAACCTTCCATGCTTCTTCAACAGACCAAACGGATTCCGCCTCTTAGAACTCGGTGTTGAGAAATTCCGCAATGGTGAGTATGCTAAAGGTCCGAAAGAGCTAACGCCACTCTACGTGGAAAGACCCATCGCCGAAATCAAATTTGCATCCTCATGATCTCGCGGTAGGCTTCTATTATCCTGTTTCTGACTTCGGTGGTCAATCTAAGTGTCATGGTGGCCTCCTCGGCTTTCAATATGACATCGTGCACACTACTGATCTTGCCTGTAACGAAGTCTATGGTCGCTTGCTCTGCTTCCTTCTGCGATTGGTTCACTTCCTCAATGGCTTTCATGAGGAGATCTTTGAAATCAGTTTGAGGCTTGCGAGATGTTTGCTCTATGCCTGGAACACCACGTTGAATGGGGTTCACACCGTTGATCTTATCCACCAACCATCATCCCCTCCCTATTTCCAAAGCTGCACTTACCATATCCTTTGCGGCGTTTATTGTCGATACATTTGCCTCGTATGCCCTCTGCGCACTGATTAGATCTACCATTTCTTTGAGCACATTGACGTTGGGCATTTGCACGTACCCGTCTTCATTCGCATCGGGATGCGATGGGTCGTAGACAAGTCTGAAGGGCGAAGGATCTTCCTTTAGGGCTACTACTTTGACACCTCGTGATTCTATTCTATCCTTGGTTCTCACAAGATATTCCGAAAAGACCGGTACTTTACGCCTGTAAGGACCACCCGTCTCCGTTCTCGTCGTTTCGGCGTTGGCAATGTTGGTAGCTATCACGTCTATTCTCAGCCGCTGTGCGGTGAGCCCTGTGGCCCCAATGGACATGATCTTGAACTCCGAAAGCATTATCTCACTCCTCTGAGTACCACATTGTACCGCTCTATGAGACGCGAAGCTAAACTTGTCAAAACTCTGTATCTGAGCGCATTAGAAGCCAATTCCGTCATCTCGCGGTCTATATCCACATTGTTTCCATCGTTCCGCATTATCGTGCTCGAATCGGTGATAACCCTTGGGGAAACGCTGAGACCTCCCACAATGTGCTTGGGATTGGTGCGTTTCAGTTGAAGATGCTTCCCTTTAATTGCTTCCTGCAAAGCGTTCTCGAAGATCACATACTTACGTTTGAAATTGGGTGTTTCCACGTTGGCTATGTTATTGGCGATAACTTCTGCTCTTAAAGAAGACACATCTAGGGCAACTTTCAACAACTGGTAGTCGAGATCGAACACCACATCACCTCCGTGTTATCTTTCTCTAACCGTTGCTGGAATTCCTTAGATCTTTCGCCGAAAATCCCATAGGTAGAAGTTCGAGGACCGTCGTTTCGTGGATCTGTCCGGAGGACGAGACCAGCAAAACCTTGAAATCACCAAATTCGGCCATGAACTGTCTACATGCACCACAAGGGGTTGAAGGTTGCTCGGTCCCTGTGTAAACAACCATGGCTTCGAACTCACGCTCTCCATCTGACACGGCTGCGGAAATGGCCACGCGTTCAGCACAGATGGTGAGGCCGTAGGACGCGTTTTCGACGTTAGTGCCACGGTAGATCTTTCCCGTCTTGGTCAGTACCGCCGCCCCCACACGGAACTTAGAATAAGGGCTATAGGAATTCTGTGCGGCATTTTTGGCAGCTTCAACGAGCTCTTCGTAAATTGTCTCCATATTTAGCCATCCTCTCTGCTTGTTATCTCCATCCTGACCCTTTCGATCTTGTTCTTCGTTGCAGCTACGACTTTGAACTTGAACCCATTCACGACGATCTCTTCGCCAACCTTTGGTAAGCGTTCAAACTGCTCCAAAAGATAGCCCGCCAGTGTCTCAAACTCGGTCTCAGGAAACTCTATATCCAACTCTCTTTCCAGGTCGTTTATGGGTATGGATGCATCCACGATATACACTCCCTCGCTTACACGTTTCAAAACGGGATTCTCACCGAGTTCGTCGTATTCGTCGAGGATATCACCGGTGAGCTCTTCTATCACGTCTTCCATAGTCACAAGTCCCGCTGTTCCTCCAAACTCGTCCACCACTATAGCAATGTGCACTCTCTTTTGGATAAACTCTCTGAGCAGATCGTCGAGTTTCATCGTTTCCGGAACGAAGATAGGGTCTCTGAGAATTTCCTTCACCTTCCGGGTCTCCAAGGCATTTGCTCCTTCATTTATCACCACGTCAAATACATCTTTGGCGTAGCAGATGCCCACTATGTTGTCCACATTTTCATGAAACACCGGGATTCTGGAGTACCCTTCCTCAGATACAAGCTCGATGAACTCTTTCAACGTTTTCTCGTCCTCGATGCATACCGTTTCAACTCTCGGCGTCATGATTTCCCTCACAGACGTGTCCTTCATCATGAGGGTTCCCTTGAGCATCTTCCTCTCTTGAGATTCTATGACCCCTGCTTCATGGCCTATGTCGAACGTTTCGATGATGTATTCTTCGGAAAGAACCGCAAACTCTTCCCCACTCCTACCGCTGAAAATTCGTATGATGATCCGGGAGATCCTTAGGAGTGCCCAAATAACGGGTCTGAGAAGAAGCTCCACAATCTTCACCAAGCCAATTGTTCTGTTGAAAAAGGGTTCCGCTTTTTCTCGCGCATAGATCTTTGGAGTGATCTCACCAAAGATCACTATGAGTGAGGTCATCAGCACAGTGGTGAGCGCAGCGGTTGCCGTACCGTTTTTTGGGAGCAATCTTGCAAGCAAGAGAGTGGCCAAAGAGGTGGCTAAGATATTTACAGCGTTGTTAGCTACGAGTATAGCTGTCAATAATCTGTTGGATTGCTGAAGGATAGATTTGAGCAAGCTTTGCTCACGTTTTTCATCCTTCTTCTCGGAGAGAATTTCTCTCAGTTTGTGGATTCCTACAGAGGTAAGGGCCGTTTCAGACCCGGAAAAGATGGCGGAGAGGAGAAGAAGCAAGATCAAAGCTAACCCGTAGACGAGTACCTCGTAGCTACTAACAGGATCACCGCTTTCCACCTTCTAAATGCCACCTCCGTGAACTATAATATAGCACATATTACGGATACACACAAACCGTGGTTGCGCAATCCGCCACTGCGTAACGATTCATTATGCGCGCATCGTTTCCTTTTTCCACACGAGGCTACCCCTTTTGAAGACAGCTACAACCCTTCTATGAGACGGCAAGTAAGGGAGTGCACGGTAACTCGGTAGATCCATCAGAATGATATCGGCTTCTTTACCTTTCTCAAGACTCCCAACCCTGTGTGAAATGCCCACCACCCACGCGGCGTTGATGGTGTAAGCGTTCAGACATTCTTCAACGGTCATACCCAGATAATTCACCGCAAGGTGTGTCACGATGCTCGGATCAAATATCATGTTGGATCCGGGATTGAAGTCGCTTCCAAGGGCAACAGCAGCTCCCCGGTCGATGAGTTCTCTGGCGCGTGCGAATGGCTTCTTCATAAAGAAGCTGGTAGCAGGCATAAGCACCGCGACGGTCTGGGAAGAAGCGATGACATCAAGTGTTTCATCAGATGAAGCGATCAGGTGATCCACACTTACCGCGCCCAGCTCTACGCCGAGTTTGGCACATCCCAAGTCTTCGAACTCATCAGCGTGGAGTCGAAGCCTAAATCCTTTGTGTCTCATATTTTCCAGATAGAATCTCGTGTCTTCTATCCCAAACGCTCCACGTTCGCAGAAGATATCCACCGTGGCCACCCGTGATTTCAACAACTGAGCCGCTTCGATGAGGCTTTCGAGATACTCTCTATGCCTTGTAACGAACTCCGGCGGTACAGCGTGGGCTCCCATAAAGGTCGGAACGAGCTCGAGCGGTTGTACGTGGTTGAGATCATCTATGACCTGCAACTGTTTCATTTCCAGTTCCACACTCAAGCCGTAACCCGTTTTCGCATCGGAAGTGGTGATTCCACAGGAAAGCATCTCTTCAAGGAAACGACGGTTGAATTCGACCATCTCTTCACGGTGAGCTGCCTTCACAGACTCGCGAGTATTGAGGATGCCACCACCGGATTTCAAAATCTCCAAGTAATCCGCTCCGGCAGCTCTCATGAGAAATTCCTCATGTCTGAAGCCGAAGAAAGGTATATGAGTGTGAGAATCGACAAAACCGGGAAGCGCCACCAAACCATCGGCGTTGAACACCTCTTCCGCGTCGTAAGATGTTGGGTCATCCGTCACGTCCACGATGCGCCCATCTTTGACCGCGATCGAAAAACCATGAAGCACTTTCAGACTCGACAACGAACGCCCTCTGAGCGGTAATGTACCACTACGCGCTGTAACCAGTTCACGAGGGTTGAGAATGAGAA
>QNAP01000096.1 GCA_003641795.1 Thermotogae bacterium
GCTCAAACTTCTTTGGGTAAGACCCGATCGATTGGACGACGTGATAGAGGTGCTGGCAGAAAAGAGTAAGTGATTCAAGCACGAAACCGAGGGGGGCTTGAAAAGCCCCCCTCATATCATTGTGGAGGTGGTCTTTTGAACAGAAGGGCCAGGCTTTCGCATTATCTTTTCTTCATGTTGCCGGCGGTCGCTTTACTCGCTTTCTTTGTGATATACCCATCTGTGAGGACGATATACCTCAGTTTTTTTGATGAAAGCGGTCGTCCGACCCTCAATAACTACGTGGAGGTGCTTTCTTCCAGAGACACCTTCAACCCTTCTGGGTTTGAGAAGGGGTTTCCCCTTGGAACGCTCCTTCACAACTTGATATGGATCGGCATTCACCTACCTGTGAGCGTGTTGCTCGGACTCTTGCTCGCCATACTGCTTCGAAATATGCCAAGTTCGAGTTTTGTCAAATCCGTCATCTTTTTAGGTATGGTCATGCCCATGATTGTAGGGGGAGTGATGATCCGATTCATGTTCGACAAAAACGTGGGTGTTGTCAATCTGTTTCTCCAACCTTTTGGAATTGACTCCAGAACGTGGACGGCTTACCCTGACAGTGCTCTCTTTTCTTTGATCTTCGGTTCCATATGGCTTTGGACGGGATTCAGTATGGTACTTTACTCGGCCGGACTTGAGACCATACCGAAGGAATATTACGAAGCTGCCCAGATCGACGGTGCAGGAAGGCTTAGACAGTTTGTTGCCATTACCGTTCCCCTTTTGAAACCTATAACGACGGTAGTAGTTACCATGACACTACTTTGGGAGCTTAAAGTTTTCGACATCGTCTACGTGGCAACCATGGGGGGACCGGGTGGAGCTTCCAACGTCCTCGCCCTGCAGATGTACACCTATGCCTTTAGGGAATTTAACTTCAACAGGTCCGCTGTAGTTGCGGTGATCATAACCGTGTCCACACTCGTGGCCAGCGTTCCCATGATAAAGTCCAGCCTCGCTCAGGAGTGATGATGATGAAGCGAAAGACTGTCTTAAAGCTCATCAGAATCGTTGCCATGTGGTTGGTGGCATTGGTCTGGATTCTGCCATTTATTGGTGTTTTCATGACAGCCATCAGGCCCATGGATGAGATCCTCGATGGATGGTGGAACTTTAAGGAATTCAATCCCACCCTCGAAAACTTCGCCAAGGCTTGGGCACATCCGACCGCTTCCCTGGCTCAAGGGACAAGGAATTCTTTGGTGGTGGCCATACCTGCCACGGTGATCCCTTTGCTTGTGGCGACTATGGCAGGTTACGGCTTTTCAAGATACGACTTTCCGTCGAAGAAACTCACTTTCATTCTCGTCATACTCACGTTGGCACTGCCCCAGCAGATGATAGCGGTACCCGTTTTTCAGATATTGAATGCGTTTGGGTTGGTGGACAGGTATCTTGGTCTCATCCTCATTCATAGCGCTTGGGGTATTCCATGGATCACGTTCTTCATGAGGAATTTCTTCTCCACGATCCCAAGAAACATAGAGGAAGCCGCGAGGATAGATGGGGCATCTGACTTCTTGGTGTTCTTCCGCATTGTTTTTCCCTTAGCGTTACCGGGGATAGCATCCGCCGCTGCTCTCCAGTTCACATGGGTGTGGAGTGATTTCTTCCTGGCGCTGATCACCATTTACTCTCCCAATAAGCTATTAGCGACCCAGAGGATCCCGCTTATGAGAGGTGTCTACCACGTGGACTGGGGTTTGCTTGCAGCTGGGGCTATAATGGTGATGGTTGTTCCTCTACTTGTCTACGTCGTTTTGCAGAAGCAGTACGTCAAAGGAATGGTGGGTTGGTCGTTGAAATGAAGAACCACGTATGGAGGAGTCGGTATTGGCGAGCAGAACGGAAGAGATAAGACGTGAAAACCTTATCCGACTGCTTCTCAAACTCTTCAAGGGCGACGCGACTCGCGGAGAGCTGAAAGCCTCCCTTAGAGTGGGAACGTCAACCCTCAGTTACTTGGTCGCGGAGTTGAGAGAGCAAGGGATGGTGGAAGAGCGGAAGAGACTCTATCGTGTTGGGCGACCTTCACAAGTTATAGGGTTGCAAGAAGATGCATGGAACGTGATAGGGATAAAGATGGGACGAGAGGGTGTGAGTGGCGTTCGCTTCAATGCCAGAGGTCAGAAAATGGAGAGCTTTGTCCGACCGATACTCTCGCATATGAGATCTAATAAGGGCTACACGGAGGCCTTGCGCGATGTTTTGTTGTACTTCAAAACTCATGAAAGAAAAACGCCTCTTTTGGGGATAGGAGTGTGTTCTTCCGGTACGGTGGATTCGCATAGGGGTGAGATAGTTCATTCCCCTGTGATGAATGTTGAACATCTCGGCGTTCAACAGATTGCAACCGAGATTTTTGGCGAAATTCCGATACTTGTCACCAATGATGTGGATTCTCTTGGCGCTTTTGAAGCGTTTCTGAATCCTCGAAAGGACACCTTGTTGATATCTTATGGAATCGGTATCGGTGCCAGTTACATCCACAGAGGCAGGGTCTTCCATCCAGTTAGAGGTCTTTCATCTTTCGAGATAGGGCATATGGTGGTGGCAAATGATGGGAACTGTTATTGCGGCCAGGTGGGATGTCTCGAATATCACGCGTCGGAGTATGCGATTTTGAGGCGGTACCAAGGTTTGCGGGAGTCCTTCAGAGATTTCGTAGAAAGAGAAGAAGAGCTCTTCAAGGATAAACTCCTGGAGTTGAGGAAGCGAGCGCGGGATCCAGATCATCGACTCTTGCGTGCGTATGAGGAAGCGTTCCAGTATTTGGCGTTGGTTGTGGGCAATCTGGTGGTACTCCTAAAGCCAGCAAGGGTGGTTCTATTCGGTGAAGGAATCGTCGGGGATTGGATGGCCGATTTGCTTTACAAACGGATCACGGAGAGATTTGCTCCCCTCATGGTGGGAGATTTCACGCTTGAAGTGGAACACCGAATAAGGCTTTGGGAAGAGGGGGCGGCTTTCGCAGCGTTGTTGAAATTCCTGCCCGCGTTCGTGGCCTCTCGAAGAGAAAAACAAAGGGGAAGCGCTTGACGCTTCCCCCGCCGTGCGGTACTTGGAATCGATCACTTGACCTTTTCCTTCAGATCTTTCCCCGCTCTGAATTTCGGGACCTTCGTTCCAGGAATTTTGATGGGAGCCTTCGTTCTCGGGTTGACTCCTTTGCGCGCTTTCCTCTTCACCACTTCGAAAGTACCGAATCCAACAATCTTAACTGTGTCGCCTTTGCCCAGTGCTTCCGTAACGACATCCACAAAGGCTCCAACTACATTCGCGGCTTCTTTCTTTGTTACTCCTGCCTTCTGCGCCACCGCCGCGATGAGTTCCTTCTTGTTCATAAAAACACCTCCCCGACTTCAGTACATTGGTTTGAAACATTATACCAAGAATTAGCGATTACGCCAAATACCAAAAATAGAGATTTTCGACGATCAGTAGCGAAAAACATCGATTTCATCGGATTACGAGCAAATATCGTTCAAAATAGTTGTAAACACCTTTCTTATCCAGGATTTCTATCCTTGTCGTTTCCTGCTCAAAATCGAAAGCAACAGTTTCAATGAACGCAACTGGGCATACCTTGCCGCCAAAAGGTATGATAGCACAATAACCGCTACAAATGCAAGCACCAAAACTCTTGTGGATGCGAATCTTAGAGCAAAGATCGAAAGTGTTAGAACTGGAATGTTGATCAGCAGTAGCTTTTGAAATTCTCTGTGGTCGATGAACGTCACTTTATTTCGCTTCTTGATAGCTCTCCAAATAACCAGCGCTCCGACACCCCCAGAAACGCTCGTCGCCAGAGCCACTCCTGCAATTCCCATAATGGGTGCCAAAAGCACGTCGAGTGCCACGTTGATCAGCACCATTAGCAGTGTCACGATGGAAGGAACGCCGCCCTTCTGTTGGGCGTGGTAATAGCGCGAGAGAAGCAGATAGGTTGTGTAAAAAGGTATTCCCAGACTGTACATGACAAGACACCGACTAACGGTCTCCGTTGCAGAGGAATCAAAGGTACCGTGTTGGAAGATCAAAAAGATCAAAGGTTGGGCCATGAGAGCCATAGCGATGGAAGCCGGAAGGACGAGAAACCAGAGCAGTTCTAAAGCCTCCTTTAAGGAACGATCTATCTGGTCGAGATTTCTCGAGAAGCTTGGGAGAGCTGCTGTAGAGACTGCAACTCCGAAGAGCCCTATGGGAAGTTGGAAGAGCCTCAACGCGTACTGAAGGGAGGAGACCGATCCAGGTCCCAACCACGTAGACACGTTCGTGTCGACGATGGAGTTGATATGAGTCACCGCGTACCCTATGGAAGCCGTGAAGAACAGACGGGAAAAATCGTGGAATCGATCGTGATTGATGACAAAGGTGTATTGGAAATCTTTATTCGCGGAGAGAAAGGAAAGGATTAGCTGGAGGATTCCTCCTATCAGAAAGCCTATGCCTAAAAGCTTCACGTTCTGCGAATCGGCTGCGATGAAGGCCGTTGCGACCACGCAGAGATTGATGAACATGGGGGCTAATGCTGGCAAAAAAAATCGACCGTGGAAATTTGCGATGGAGGAAAAAACAGCTGAGAGCGACACGAGTACAACGTAGAATGCAGTGAAACGAAGAACGGACGAGGAAAGTGAAAGGGTCTCGCTCGTAAACCCTGTTGCAAAGAGACGAAGTACGGGCTTAGAGAAGATGATCAATGCCAACGAAACAAAGATGGTAATCAGCAGGACAAGGTTTGTAACGGCACTGGCGAATCTGTTGGATTCACTCTTACTCGTATTGTGAGTGCTCGCGTAGATGGGAACGAACGCGGAAGCCATTGCTCCTTCCGCGAAGATGCGCCGCAGATAGAATGGTATCAGTATGGCGAGAAAGTAAGCATCGAGCAACCCGGAGGTACCGAAATAATGTGCGAGCACAACATCCCTGATCAGGCCTGTAATCCTGCTTATCAATGTTGCAAGGGCGAAGGTCAGAGTGCCCCATCCAATAGCCGACAGCGGACTCACTCCCCGTATCTTTCCACGATCACCTTATCGCCAGGTTTCACGACGCCTCCCTTCAGGACCCGAAGGAAGATACCTTCAGTTGGCATGATGCATATTCCAATACTTCTTGCGATCTCACACTGACTATGGCATTCTTTTCCTATTTGGGTTATCTCGAGAACTGCTTCCCCCACTCTCAATCGAGTACCTACCGGCAGTGAGTGGAGCACCAGCCCTTCAGTAGTTATATTTTCAGCAAAATCTCCGAAGCCAGCTTCTATTCCGAATTGCTTCATCTTTTCGATGCTCTCCATTCCGAGCATCGAGACTTGCCTGTGCCATTTACCTGCGTGTGCGTCACCGAGCACGCCGTGGTCTTCCACCAAGGTGATGGATTCTACGGCTTTTTTCTTGGTGCCCTTTGTAGGAGAGAGACAGACGGCCACGACTCTACCTTCTGTAGACACCACTTTTGCCCCCCTCCTTATAGATCAGCATGACATCGGTTATGGTTATAGAAGGATCGATCCCCTTGCACATGTCGTAGACAGTTAGCGCCGCCACGGAGGCGGCGGTGAGAGCTTCCATCTCCGCCCCGGTCTTTGCGTGGGCCTTCACCGTGGCTCGGATTTCTATAGCGTGATCTTCCAAGATGGTCTTGAATGAGAGGGAGACCTGATCCAGAGGTATTTGGTGACAAAGAGGAAGGATCTCCCAGGTGCGCTTTGCTGCCAAAATTCCGGCGGTTTCAGCCACGGTAAAGACGTCTCCCTTGGGCACCCTGCCTTCTACCGCTGCATTGAAAGCCTCCTCACTTAAGTGAACCGTGGCTGTTGCGACTGCAGTGCGTTGCGAAATGTTTTTATCTCCCACATCCACCATTCCCATGTTCTCAACCTCCTATAGCGTCCATGCCTCTTTTCGTTGTTGAACGTTGTCCGTTTGCCAAGAAATGTCTCGCTGGTTTTAAAAGAACCCATTTGGAGATGGCTTCTGCAATTTCTTCGTCTGAGGTGCCGCTTCTAAGTAGAAGTTTTAGATCGAATTCCAAATCTGAGAACAAACAGAGCCTCAGTTTGCCATCCGAAGTGATTCTGACGCGGTTACAACCGTCGCAGAACGGGTGGCTTCGGGCAGCGATCAGTCCGATAAACTGTTCTCTGTCAACCGAGTAGAGTGTTGCTGGACCATCAGAGGTTTGATCTGGGGCAAGTTCCACTCTGTGACGACGTCTCAAGATCTTCAACACTTCGTCCATCCCCACGAACTTTCCTGTGCCACCTGAAAGGGGCATATATTCGATGAAGCGTAGGAGAAATCCGTTATCTTTTGCAAAGAGCAGCAAGTCTTCCGCTTCGTCGAGATTCTCAGGAAGTACCACAGTATTTATACGAATTGGGTCACGAAAGAGCCCTTTCGCATTTTCAAGAGCGCTCAGGACGCTTCTGAGGCCGTCAACACCCGTTATCTTTCGGAACTTTTCTCTGTCGAGCGTGTCGAGACTCACGTTGAGGCGATCGAGTCCTGCTTCCACAAGCTTTTCTAAATATCTTCCAAGAAGGATTCCGTTGGTGGTGATGGCAACGGTGGAAACCCCACGGATCGATTTCAGCATCTTCACTAACTCTGGAAGATCTCGCCTCACCAAGGGTTCTCCACCGGTGAGGCGGACCTTTTTGACACCGAAGGCGCTCATTATTTCGACCAATCTTGCGATTTCTTCGTACCGAAGAATGTCATCATGGTGCAGTTTCGAAACTCGTTCACCTACACGACAATAATAACAGGCGAGGTTGCACCTATCGGTCACGGATATTCGAACGTATTCGATTTTCCTTCCCAAGCTGTCGATAAGGTTCATAGTTTCACCTCAAAAACATTTTACGCCTTCTTTGTTTCAAATACTTGCGCAGGTGTGGCGATTTGGGACGTGGTGTTGTAGGGTGCCTCAAAAATCGGTAACA
>QNAP01000097.1 GCA_003641795.1 Thermotogae bacterium
CATTAAGAAAAGCTCACGGTACTTCCGTACTTCTTTGAACGTTTCGAAAATGCGTCTGAAGCCTTCTTTGACACTGACGGAAAAGCTAAGCTTTGAGGTTCCTCTTTCTTCCCTCACATGTTTCATAAAGGGAAGTGTGAATCCGAACCACCACAATCCGACGGTGACGAAAGAAAGCTTCATGCCATCCACAGGACTCTTCAAGAAAAAGAAACCCGGTTTGAGCACCATGATTATGTTCAGCAAAAAAAGGAGACCTCCGCCCACGTATCCGTAAGCATATCCCAATGATGATATCCAATCAATACGTTTTTTGGAAGTGACCACTGGTAAAAACGAGTCGTAGAAAACCCCGGCAGCGGAAAAAGCCACGTTAGCAACCACGTAGAGTACGGAGCAGAGCAAAAACTCTCCCCGATCCACGGTGAAAAGAGCCGCTGTAAAAAAAGCTCCAGTGGTCACGAAGGATATCATCGTGCGCTTCCGTACAGCCGCATGGTCGGCAATTGCGCCGAGTATGGGAGATATAACCACCGCAATGATCATAGCCACAGATTGGGTGTATCCCCAATAGCTCGTGGAAAGGAATGGCTCTAAGTTGGCTGCCGCTACATCCTTGAAAAATATTGGGAGAAGAGCTGCTTGAATGGTGGTAGAAAAAGCAGAATTGGCCCAGTCATACATTACCCATGCAGACTCGGCCTTATTCTTTGTGCCGAGCATATTCTGTACCTCCCACAGTTGATTTTATCACGCGGTTTTGAAAAAACAAAGGGAGGCGTTGACGCCTCCCTTTTTATGTTGACGTGACATCAGATATTCTTCATCTCGTCATCTTCGTCTTCTTCTCCTTCTTCTTCACCCACCAAATCTATCTCCTCAGGTTCATCAGGGATTACTTCTGGGACCTCTTCCGTCTGGTCTTCCGATTCCTCTTCTGTAGAAAGGCCTTCGCGTCCTTCGATAATGGCGTCTGCGATTTTAGAAGTTATGAGCCGGATCGCTCTGATAGCGTCATCGTTTCCTGGAATCACGAAGTCAATTTCATCGGGATCACAGTTGGTGTCTACTATGGCCACTATTGGTATTGAGAGCAGATTTGCTTCCCTCACAGCGATCTTCTCTTTTCGGGGATCGACGATGTAAATAACATCGGGCACTCGATCCATGCCTTTTACACCACCGAGGTTTTTACGGAGCTTTACCAATTCTTTCTTCAAAAGTGCCTGTGTCTTCTTGGGTTGGCGGTCTAACTCGCCACTGAGCTCCATTTCCTCCAGTTCTTCAAGCCTACGAATCCTCTTTTGAATGGTTTTGAAGTTCGTGAGTAACCCGCCAAGCCATCGGTTGTTCACGTAATACGCGCCGCAACGTTTTGCTTCCTTTTCGACGATTTCTTGAGCCTGGCGTTTGGTTCCCACAAAGAGGAACGAAGCTCCCTCTGTGGCTTTGTCGCGCACAAAGTTGTACGCTACCTCAATATGTTTGATCGATTCCTGCAGATTGATGATGTGTATGCCTTTTCTGGCGCCGTAGATGTAGGGTTTCATCTTGGGGTGCCATCGCTGTGTTCTGTGCCCGAAGTGCACTCCCGCTTCGAGCAGTTCTTTCTTCGTAACCACTGCCAATTTCAACACCTCCGTTGACGGTTTTAATCCTCCACCTTCGACCTCCGACTCAGAAGACGCGAACCTTGAATCAGGCACCCGCGCCGATCGAAGGTGTGTGAAATTAAACTTCTATCAAATTCAACCTTTCCGCTGTAAGCCAGAGCGCTTCCAGATCATAAAACTCTCGGCCGTACTCGCTGAATATGTGAACGACTATGTCGCCGGCGTCGATCAAAAGCCAGTCGTGTTCCAAATCCTTATCATAAAAGATAACATGTTGGTTCAGTCGACTTAGCTCTTCAAGCACCGCTTCTCTTAACGCCTTCATGTGTGGATTCGAGTTGGCGGTCACAATAACGAAGTAATCCGTAGGAACCGGTGTGGTATTCATATCAAGTACCACAGGATTCTCTCCCTCGAGTTCCAGTATCACTTCTACGATCCGTTTCAACTTTTCGATCAGTTCTCGATCGCCTCCCTTCATCATTCTACCGTAACGCTCTTGGCGAGGTTTCTCGGCTTGTCAGGATCCAACCCCCTTAGGTCGGATACGTGATAGGCGAAGAGTTGGATCACCGGCGCCATTACCAAAGGATAAAGGTTTTCGTCGATTTTTGGAACCCACAACGTGTCGTGGGAAACCTCCAATAACTCTCTGTCGCCTTCTGTTCCCAAGGAGATGATGGGAGCGCCCCTTGCTACAGATTCCATGATATTGCTCTTCATCTTTTGAAAGAGCCTGTCACGCGGGGCAATGGCAAAAACGGGGAATTTCTCATCCAAGAGGGCTATCGGTCCGTGTTTTAATTCTCCCGCCTGGTAGGCTGTGGCGTTTATGTAGCTGATTTCCTTAAGTTTCAACGCTCCTTCCATGGCGGTGGGAACTCCAAGGCCCCGACCTATGTACATGAAATGATGGTAGTTCTGGTACTTCTTTGCCAGTTTGCATATTTCTTCAGAACGCGATAAGAGCCCTTCGAAGACCTCTGGAATGTGTGCTAATTGGTAAAGTATCTCATCGAATTCCTCTCTCCAAACCGACTTTTTTGCAGTCATGTACATGGCAAGTAGATAGAGCACCACTAATTGTGACACGTACGTCTTGGTAGCTGCCACGCCAATTTCAGGACCTGCCATCATCAAGATAGTCGCGTCGCTTTCGCGCGTCAAAGTTGAACCAACAACGTTACAAACCGCGATGACGGTGCCACCTTTCCTTTTTGCAAGCCTCACGCCTTGAAGGGTATCTGCCGTTTCGCCGCTCTGTGATATGGCAATCACTAAGGTGTTCTTGTCTACATGAATATCTCTGTAACGAAATTCTGAGGCCACGTCCACTTCTACATCCAGATCCGAAAATCTCTCAAGGAAATATTTGAACACCAGCCCAGCGTGATAGCTCGTTCCGCAAGCCACCACCATGACCTTTCGTGCAGAGGCAATCGCCGGGGCCACCAATTCGAGCTCTTCGAAAACAACGCGTCTGTTGGAAGTAATTCTATTGGTTAAAGAACGTCGTACAGCTTCTGGCTCTTCCATTATCTCCTTGAGCATGAAATGCTTGTATCCAGACTTTTTCGCATCTGTTTCATCCCAGTCCACGTGAAGCGCTTTCTTTTCAACTCTGTTACCCTCCAGATCGTAGATCTCTATGTTTGATCCCCTGATCCTAGCAATTTCCCCGTCTGAAAGAAAGATAACATCTCTCGTGTAACTCAGCATAGGTGTGATGTCGGACGCCAGTAGACCCAGTCCTTGTCCTTTGCCCACCACCAATGGACTTCCTTTCCTGGCAACCACCAGTTCCTCGGGCCTTTCAGCGTGTGAAACCGCGATCGCATACGCACCGTCGAGAGACCGTACCGCTGCCCTGACTGCTTCTAAGAGGTCCTCTTCGAAGTTTTCTTCTACCAGATGTGAGATAACTTCTGTATCCGTTTCGGAAACGAAAACATGCCCCCTGGATAGTAGTTCTTCTCTGAGCTCCCGATAGTTTTCTATAATGCCATTGTGTACGACTGCTAATTTGCCAGTGCAATCCGTTTGGGGATGAGCGTTGATTTCGTTGGGTTCGCCATGAGTTGCCCACCGTGTGTGCGCTATACCGACACGAATATTCTTTTTCAGTTCTTCGCCCATCGATTCGATCAGCTGGTTTATCCTTCCGCGTACCTTTCTCAGCACCAAGCTTCCGTTTTCCACATAAGCGACACCGGCGGAGTCGTATCCCCTATACTCAAGCTTCTTCAGACCGTCTATCAACGCTTCCAAACGGTATTTCTCTCCAACCATGCCTATGATGCCACACATGTCATATCAACTCCTCGATCCTTCCCACCATATTGGTACGAGCACCCTTTTCGGCAAGTTTTACGGCGTTTCTGATGGCAGTTGCGTCCGAACTTCCATGGGCTTTGACCACGACTCCCTTCACACCCAGGAAAAATGCTCCGCCGTATGTCCTATAATCCAAACGGGCTTTTACCGTATCGAAGACCCCCTTCATCATCAGCGCCCCTGCTTTCGCGAAAAATCCACCCTTCTTCACACATTCTTTTATCAAGTCTGTCATGAACCTCATAGCGCCTTCGTAAGCCTTGAGCGCCACGTTGCCAGCGAACCCGTCAGCGACGACCACATCTGCCTTTCCTTCTAAAACATCTCTACTTTCCATGTTTCCTAAAAATTTTTCACCGAATGTTTCAGAGAGCAGCTGATAGGCTTCTCTTGCAAGTGAATGCCCCTTTTCCGCCTCTTCTCCAATGTTCAACAGGCCAACTTTTGGTGATCCGATACCCAGAAGCTCCGCGTAGACGATCCCCATCCTTGCGAAATCCAACAGATGTTTTGGTTTGACTTCCGCATTCGCGCCCGCGTCAATGAGTACGGTCACTCCGGTTTTAGAGGGCACAGGTGTAGCCAACGCGGGTCTTTCTATACCAGTGATACGTCCGATCACAAAGGTGGCCACCGCCAACAACGCTCCGGTGTTGCCGGCACTGACGAACCCATCCGCTTTTCCAAGTTTCACCAGCTCGGCACCCACGAAGAGCGAGGAGCTCTTTCTCTTCAATACCTCAGAAGGCTTTTCATGGTTTTGAAACACGTCAGCGGCTTCGTGCAGGATTACATTGGAGGGAAGAACAGAGGAAAAACGAAGGATCTCTCTTTCAACGAGATCCTTCGCTCCCACCAGCACGATTTCCGCGTCAAGCCCTTCTGCGGCACTGATGGCTCCTTTAACAATCTCTCCAGGGGCTTGATCGCCGCCCATGGCATCTACAGCTATTCTCGGTCTGTTCATTACTCTATCACGAGCACCTGCCTACCCTTGTAATATCCACAGGAAAGGCACACCTTGTGGGGTTCTTTTGGTGCACCACAGTTGGGGCAGGTGGTCAATGCTACGCGAATTGGATGATAAACCTTCTGTCTTCTGTGGCGCGTTTGGGATCTACTGCTCTTTTTCTTCGGTACAGCCATTCTGATTAACCTCCTTTCTGCAGCCCCTTCAAAAGGTTTGACCTCGCTTCTTCCAGAAATTCGTCGAGCAGTTCACAATGATGTTCAGGATGTTCATTCAGATTCTCACCACAAAAAGGGCAGAGCCCCTTGCAATCAGGTTTACACAAGGGCTTCTGTGGTACTTCCACCACAACGGCTTCTATGACTCTCTCGAAGAGGTCCACCACCGGATCAGAATAATACACCACGTTTTCCAATTTTTCAAGTGCTTCCTCACGCTTCAGCATCTTCAGTTTTTCGATCGGCCTGTAAATAGCTTCGATCTCGCCATTTATATCGACGCGAGCGGATTCAAGACATCGAGAGCAAGGACAACTTAGCACCGTTTTGACCTTTCCTTGCACGAAAAGCTCTCGTCCCCGGAGAAGATACTCGATCTCCACTTTTAGCGGTTTCAACAGCGTGCAGGAACCGAATTCGAGTTCGACGCTATCCAATGTTACTTCGCCCTCGATGCGATAAACCGATCCTTGCTCTAAAGACTCGATGCTGACTTTGAAATCTTCGACTACCACGCTCTTACTCCTTCATTACCCACAAGGGGTTATAATTCTTACACACGCGCGTCGAGTCTAAGAGGTGTAACGATGAGACGGTGGATTTTTTTACTGTTTATGCTTTTGCCGACCTTCCTCTTGTCAGGGGTTATATTTTTCGAACCCTCGGTATTTTACCACGGGGGGACCAATTTTTCAGTGCATGTCTCCCAGAATCTTGGTTACGCTACTATTAACATCCCGTTACGTTTTCCGCTGCTTCCAACCAAATTTGTCCTTTCTGCCGCCGGAGTCGATCCAGATGACGAACTTTTGATAAAATCGATGATTTTCGTCGAATCCTCTATGAACACTCATGCGTATTCATACTTAGGCGCTGCGGGCTTAATGCAATTGATGCCAAAGACTGCTGAGATGCTTGGTGTATCTAACCGATTCAACCCTTTCGAGAACGTCAGTGGTGGGTACAGGTATCTGAAAAGCTTGAGGGATCAGTTTGGCGACTGGAACAAGGCAATCGCTGCGTATCACTTCGGTCCAGGCAACGTTTCGAAGTACGGTATAGTAGGTGCAGGTAAAACTTATCTTGAGAGAGTAAGGCAGGTCGAGGCCGAGATCAGAGACGCAAGACTCGAAGTAGGGTTTATCCGCGACACCGCGTGGCTCAGCCTGCGTGGAGGATTCAACCAGGGCTCTGCATCCTTGAACGCAGCATTGTTGGTTCAACCTCTTGGCATGATCACGTTGGGAATCAACACAGGTGTGGACTTGTCGAGTGAATCCCCGGGTCTCATGACACTGGGCTTAGGGTTGTCGCTTTCAGAAAGCACTGGCGTTGTCGGCTGTGTGGATCTGATATCTAAGGAAATGGGAATGGTAGCTTGGTTGAAACTCTGGGGAGCTCCTTTCCAAGCGGGCTGGGATCGAGGGCCAGTGTTGACTGCTAATTACAGGGTGGAAAAGCTCGTAGTTTCTGGTGGATTTTATGGTGGAATTCCTATCTTTGAAGTCGGCTTGAACTATAAAGATATGTGGATATATGGTGGCTGGAACAATGAGTTTTACTTCCGACTTGATGTAGGATATTGATGGAGGGGTAAGCCTGTGAATTTTTTGGAACGACTCAAATCAGCATTGAAGAAAGCTTTTACCGAGTGGCAGAAACTTCCTACAGCGAGAAAACTATTGGTCGCCACCGTTATTATTGCAAGCTTGGTCTTGATCGTACTTCTCGGCGTGGAAGCAGCACGTCCAAACTATGTGGTTTTGGTGAAAAATTTGAGTGAAGAAGAAGCGGGTAGAATAGCCCAAGCACTTGAGAATATGAGCATACCTTACAAAG
>QNAP01000098.1 GCA_003641795.1 Thermotogae bacterium
ATCGTCAATTACGAGCACCTTTTTCGACATTTCCACACTCCCCTGGTTCTGGAAAAGCGGATATCCTCATGGGCACAACAATGCCTCTTGGATACCTGGAGCTGGTGAGAAACTCCACCGTCTCGAAGATGAGGTCTGATTCGTTCACGTTACGCGAATATTCTATCACGACATGGTTTTTCTTGAGTTGAATTGAAATGGATTCCGGCCAATTTGTAAAGTTCTTAATCAGGGAAGCTTCGATCACGATTCTGTATTTATAACTCTCGATTCGTTGAAGATAATCCGTCTGGTTCCACCAATATTGCGACAATTCCAAGCCTTTGGGTGCGACGGAATTGAACCGCATGGCGGGGTTGTCCACAGGTTTGAGCAATTCCAGTAGAGCGTACATTGCTAAGTCTGCCACGCCTGTCTTTACCGCTCTTCCAAAACTGATGCGAGGTCTTGGATGAAATCCCTGCGAATACACAAGAGGAAATCCCGCAAGACGCAAAAGACGGATCAACGTCTTCTGCACCTCCGTTTGAGACAGAAAACGGAGCGGTCCTTTCTTTTTGAATCGAGCTAAGAGAAAGAACCGGGGGATGCGATCCCCCCGGTTCTCGGTTCTATCGTGAACCCTTTCGGCGTTCACCTTGTTCATCTCAGCTTAAACCTGTGACCTTTCTCTCTTCTGCGGGCAGAGCTACCTCTTCTATTTGAATGTCAGAGTAGATATCGAATCCAGTGCCCGCTGGGATGCGTTGACCAACGATCACGTTCTCTTTCAATCCTATCAGCCGGTCAATGCTTCCTTCCACGGCAGCTTCAGTCAGCACCTGAGGCGTTTGTTGGAACGAAGCGGCGCTCAACCAGCCTTCTCTTTCCAACGAAGCCTTTGTTATTCTGAGGAGCCTCCTCTTGTATCTTATCGGTTCTTTCGGTAGTATCTGGACGGTTTTCTGTTCTCCGTCCACTTCGACTACCAGTTCTTTCACACCGTGAGCAGATATCTCTTCCAAGAGCTCCTCGGTGACGATCTGCCCTTCTACTCCTATTTCCTTCACACCTTCGTCAGTTTGAGCAACTACTCTGTGAGCTAAAGGCTTTCCGGTCACGAATGTTCTATTTTCGTCGACTCGCGAGTTGGCCTCCAATAGTTTTTTGTTATGGCGTCTCACTTCTTGGTAGGAAACGAGATCTCCCGGCAAATAGTCGGAATCTCCAGGATCTATTACTTCAACTTTGCCGAGCATTTGCTTGATGATGATCTCGAAGTGCTTGTCGTGTATGTCGACACCTTGCTCAGCATAAACGCGCTTGATCTCCTGAAGCAGGTAGAGTGCGGCGTTCATAACGCCAACCTTTTCCATCAGTCGTCTTGGCTTTATAGCTCCCGTGGTCAGCATGTCGCCAGGCAGCACTTTTTGTCCCACTTCCACCTTAGGTTTGCTGTCTGCTGGTACCACTACTTCTTCGATCGAACCATCGAGTTTTCGTATGAGTATCTTCTTGGTATTTTTCTCTCCTTCCGCAATCTCTTCGACGAAGCCTTCCACTTCGCTGAACCGCGCCTCCTTTTCCTTCAACGTTTTCCGAGCTTCGAATAGTTCTTCTGCCCTCGGCAGACCCCGAGTGATATCCGCAGCTGTTGCGATTCCACCTGTGTGGAAGGTTCTCATCGTGAGTTGTGTACCCGGCTCTCCGATGGACTGTGCTGCGATGATTCCCACCGCCTCACCGACGTTCACTATCTTGTGGTTGGAAAGATCCATACCAAAGCATTTGGCGCAAACCCCGTGTTCCGCCTCGCAGGTGAGAACCGATCTCACCTTTATGACAGGACGCACGAGGACCACTTTGTCGGCAAAGAACCGAGAGGATTTGTTGAGTTCGAAGAGCTCCCTATCGTTTTCCACAAACTGTCTGACCCGCTTCCACTCTTCTTTCATCAGCTTGGCGGTTATCGGTGTAATCTTCTCTTGATACTTCAAGAGATAGCGGTTTTTCAAAACTCCCAGATCTTTCCAGTAGAGCGTGACGTCCGCGGTATCACCAACGAAGATGGTGTCGACAACCGGGTAAAGTGTGACCTTGAGTTTTTCGATACCTAAGCGGCGCGCGGTCAAGACCATTTCTTTGGTTAACTGAGTGCCTGCGGGATAAAGCTCCTGCCCTTTTTCGTCGTAAATTGGTTCTTCGATCTCGCAGTAATGCTTGGGGAATTCATCTTCAACAGAGTACTCCATCTCTTCAAAGACTGGGACCCATCTCTTGTAAGTACTCAGATACTTGGCATCTTCGTCGCGTATCACCACGTCGCGCGCGTAAGTTCTATCGCCGTTTTTCACGACCTCCTTGGTTAGCGGGTCTATGACATCTTGTGCGAGCACACGACCGAAGAGGAAGTCTTCGAGTTTTTCAACCATCAGGCTGTCGCTCAAAAGCTCGGTGGCCTCGATTCCGTCTTCCGTTCCACAGTCCGGAGTTGTGACGGTAATGCTCTGTGCCACATCTACTAACCTTCTGGTCAAATAACCTGCTGAAGAAGTTCGAAGAGCCGTGTCTGCCGATCCCTTTCTGGCACCGTGGGTGGATATGAAGAACTCTATTTCCGAGAGTCCTTCGCGGAAGTTCGAGGTGATGGGCACTTCGATGGTTCTTCCCGATGGGTCAGCCATAAGACCTCTCATGCCCGACAATTGTTTCACCTGGTCGATGTTTCCCCTGGCACCAGAGTTCACCATCATGAAGAGCGGGTTGAAAGGATCTTCCGCAAGTGTATCGTAAGTCACTTTTTGTACCGTTTCAGTTGCATCCTGCCATATCTTTATGATCTCGTTGTACCGCGCTTGTTCGGAGAGGTATCCTTCTGCGTAAAGCCTTTCTATTTCTTCTACTTTCTCTTTCGCTCTTTCTATGATCTCTTCCTTCTTCGGAGAGATGCTCACGTCGGTAATGGAAATAGTGAGACCGCTCAGTGTAGCGTAAGCAAAGCCGAGATCTTTCAAGTCGTCCAAAAGGTCGGCCGTTCTGTCTATCCCGTATCTTTGGAACGCTTCGTAGACCAGATCTTTTATCCCTTTCTTTCCAAACGCTTTTGAGTAGTCTCTCAGATCCTTGGGAAGTATTTCGTTGAAAATGATGCGTCCCACAGTGGTCTTGATCAAAGCGTCACCTATTATAACTCTGATGGGCTCATGTAGCCGGATGTATCCAAAATGGTGAGCCAGGAGAGCCTCTTCGGGACTCGAGAACTTCCACTTTATCTCTTCTTCGGGTACATTTTCGAACTCTTTATCAGTGGCGGTGAGATAGTAGAGCCCGACAATGATGTCCTTCCCGGGCATGGATATGGGCTTGCCGTGAGCCGGAGAAATGATGTTGTAACGACTCAACATGAGGAACTTGGCTTCAGCTTGAGCTGCCATCGACAATGGCACATGAACCGCCATTTGATCGCCGTCGAAGTCAGCGTTGAACGGTGGACAGACCAGAGGATGTAACTGAATAGCGTTTCCTTCTATTAGCTTGGGTATAAAGGCTTGAATGCTTATCCTGTGAAGAGTTGGAGCGCGGTTCAAAAGCACCGGGTGCCCTTTTATCACTTCTTCCAGAACTTCCCAGGCCTCCGGAAGCTCCCTCTCGATGATGGCTTTCTTCAAACGTTTAGCGGCTTTTGACGATTCTAAACCTCCCAAAAGCTTTCCAAGAACGAAGGGCTTGAAAAGCTCCAGCGCCATCTTCTTCGGTAGACCACATTCGTGGATCTTCAGATGTGGTCCGACCACTATAACAGCCCTTCCAGAGTAGTCTACACGCTTTCCAAGGAGATTTCTTCTGAACCGTCCTTTCTTTCCCTTAACCAGATCGGTGAGTGATTTCAAAGGTCGACCGTTTCTGTCGGTAACTTCCTTTCCGGCTCTTCCGTTGTATATAAGACTGTCTACCGCTTCTTGAAGCATACGTTTCTCATTCCTTATGATGATCTCGGGTGCGTTCAAGCTGATGAGTTTTCTCAGACGGTTGTTTCTGTTTATAACGCGCCTGTAAAGATCGTTGAGGTCCGTGGTGGCGAATCTACCGCCGTCTATCTGAATCATCGGGCGCAAATCTGGTGGAATGACGGGAAGCGCCTCCAAGATCATCCATTCGGGTCGGTTGCCAGATTTTAGAAAGTCCTTGATTATCTTGAGGCGTTTCAAAAGTTTCAGCGCTTTCGGGCTACTCTTGGGCAGGTTCTTCAGCTCGGCTTCGATCTTCGCCTTCAACTCTTCAAGATCGAGGGCTTCCAACAGTTTCTTCACACCTTCGGCACCGTAGAGCGCTTCTATCTTTCCAGGATATATGTCTTGGTATGCTTGATATTCCGACTCTAAAAGCACGTCACCGACGTTCCGACCGGTTTCTTCGGCTACTTCGGGGTCGATCTTTGTGATCAACAATATCGGTTTATCTGATTCAACACTGGTCTCGACGTTGAAAGCACCAGGGTAATAACTTTCAAAGATCTTGTATTCACTCAACGCCAGAATTTCCTCGTCGAAGAGAAAGCGGTCCGCGAGTGGTGAACCTTCTTGCACTTCTTCACCATCTGTCACCACTACAGCAGCCCCTTCGAAAACAGGGTATTTGTGTTCTTCGATCACTTCCTCGATAAAAATCTTTCCGTTACTCAAAACTTCAAGCCTACCATCTTCCAGAGGTCGCACGTTCAAATTCTGACCCAGCAACAAGGTGCCACTGTCTTCTGAAATCAGTCCAGGAATGGTGGTTTCGGAAATGAGCTGATCTCCCGGCTTCACCTTTGCACCGTTTTTTACCACTACTTTAGCACCGTAGGGTACATTGAAGGTAACAGGATGTTCTTTGACAGTCTTAAGCGGATTCAACCGAAGAGTGCCGGAATATTCATCCCATTCCACTCTGCCTTCAAAAGGTGCATAAACGGGTTCGAGATGCTGCTCCTTGGCGATTTCCGTGCCTTTTTCGACTTGTGATCCTGGGTTGACTTCGAGTAACATACCCCTGTGGACTTTGTATTCAGCTCTCTTGACATTTTTCACTTTGATCCAGGTTATCTCTCTTCCTGTTTGAGTTGTCTCGGTTTTCGTCTCCACGATACCCGATGTTGTGCTGAGCAAGGGAGTGCGGGCGTTTCTCACGATCACCGCCGGCTCCACTTCAAAATTCCATTTTTTGCTGTACACGTTGTACTCTGTTTCGTACAGCATATCCCCTCGTTCAAGCGGGGTGTCCTTGGGATCTGTGACGATGAAGACGCGTTCGATAACTCTTCTGGTGCTGTAGTAAACTATGGATTCGAGTTCTTTGGCAGGTATGTTCAGAAGTGTGGCCAAGATACTGGGGGTGCTCTTCAGATACCACACGTGTACGACGGGGACTACGAGTTCTATGTGCCCCATTCTCCTTCTTCTGGATTCTTTCGATTCCACTCTCACTCCGCAACGTTCACAGACGGTGCCTTCATACTTCTTGCCTTTGTACTTGCCACACGCACACTCGTAGTCTTTAGTAGGGCCGAAAATCTTTTCGCAGAAGAGTCCGTCGTTTTCGGGTTTGAACGTTCTATAGTTGATGGTTTCAGGCTTTTTGACCTCCCCGCTGGAAAGCTGGCGGATCCTTTCGGGAGAGGCAATGCCGATCTTGACAGCGCTGATTTTTCTTACTCCTTCCATCTTCTAACCTCCTATCGAGAGGTTGGCAATCTTTCGATCCACGCGCTTCAAAGTCTGGCGATGTCAACTTCGTTGCCGTAACGGTCATAGACGCGGATGTCGAGAGCAAGACCTTGAAGTTCTTGGACCAAGACTTTGAAACTTTCTGGAATGCCAGGTTCTGGGATGTTCAAACCTTTTATGATCGCTTTGTAGGTTTCGTTCCTACCTTTGGTGTCGTCGCTCTTTATCGTGAGCATTTCGTTCAAGGTGTAGCTAGCACCGTGGGCTTCCAAAGCCCAAACCTCCATTTCACCAAACCTCTGTCCACCGAACTGAGCCTTGCCACCCAAAGGTTGTTGGTGGATCAAAGAATAAGGACCGGTTGATCGTGCGTGTATCTTATCCTTTGCGATGTGTATAAGTTTCATCATGTACATGTGGCCCACAACAACCGGATGGTCGAACGGCAACCCTGTTCTTCCATCTCTGAGGGTCACCTTTCCTGTTGGATTTTGTGGGTCGTCTCCATCTTGTAAGCCTGCTTTTTTTCGCGCTTCGTAAAGAGCGGGCATGACGTCTTCCTCTTTAGCACCATCGAAGATCGGGGTGGTGAAATGGGTGTTGGTCAACTTCGCCAGCCAGCCAAGATGCGTTTCGAGAACCTGACCTAAATTCATTCGAGAAGGAACACCCAGAGGGCTCACCACCATCTGGATCGGGGTCCCGTCTGGTAGAAAGGGCATATCCTCTTTCGCAAGGATCATAGAAACTACGCCTTTGTTCCCGTGACGTCCTGCCAACTTGTCACCGATGTCCAGGGTTTTCCTCGAAGCGACGTAGACTCTAACCACCTTGAGGACTCCGGAACTGATCTCAGAAACCTCGTCGCGATCGAAAACTTTGACGTCTATAACCTTCCCTTCCACACCGTGAGGAACCCTTAGTGAGGAATCTTTGACATCTTTGCCTCGCTCGGCAAAGAGAGAACGCATGATTTTATCTTCAGGTGACATCTCTGATTCACCCTTGGGTGTCACCTTTCCAACGAGCACGTCACCCGGTGTTACGTAGGCTCCGATTCTGGCGATTCCGTCTGCATCTAAGTGACGAAGACTCTCTTTGCTCACGTTGGGAATGTCCGCGGTAATCTCTTCTGGGCCGAGTCTCGTCTCGCGAGCTTGGGTTTCGAAGACTTCGATATGTATAGACGTGAAAGCGTCTTCTTCCAACAGCTCTTGACTGACGAGTATGGCGTCTTCGAAGTTGTAA
>QNAP01000099.1 GCA_003641795.1 Thermotogae bacterium
GCTCGCACTCACAAACGGGCACACTCATGAAGATTCAACATCCTGTTTCAGCTTCATGCTCGCTACATCCGTGTAGCTCGGTGCCCGTTTGTATGAGTGCTCGCATCGGCGCTTCGCAAGACAGGCATTCTGCAATGTGAAATTAGAAAGATAGGATGAAAGTGAAGCTGTGTGATCGTGAGTGATTCTGATCAGTGAGGAAGAGATATCTTCCGAGGACAGTTTCCAGGATAGCAAAAAACTGGATGAGAAAGTTGAGTGGTTTTTGGATAGGTCTAAAGTAAGAGATGAAGTGGCGGGCAGATGCAAGGCGGTCTGGTAAGTATCTTCATATCCATTTGTGATACACGTTTGAAGTGCGTTTGACAAGTGGAGCGATCTATAATAAAATAGAGTGAAAAGGTCGAATTAATTGAGCAGATGGGAGGTAATATAAATGTTGCTCCTCGAGGTTGAAAACCTCTATGTTAGGTTGAAAGAGGAAGATCGCTCGATACTGAACGGTGTTGATTTAAAGATAGAACCGGGGCAGGTTCATGCCATCATGGGTCCAAACGGTAGCGGTAAGAGCACCCTTGCCCACACCGTTATGGGCAACCCCAACTATGTTGTTACCAAGGGAGACATACGCTTTCTAGGGGAATCTATCACAGATCTCCCTCCAGATGAGAGAGCCAGGCGAGGCATTCTTCTCTCTTTCCAGCAGCCCCCAGAAATACCGGGGGTGAGGATCAGGAATTTCCTTTCCACCGCATATTCTCTCACCAAGCCAGGAAGTTCTCTCTTGGAACTCGATAGACGGATGAGGTCTTTCGCTCAAGACCTCGCGCTCACTTCCGACTTTCTCTCGCGCTATGTGAACGTGGGCATGTCTGGCGGCGAGCGAAAGAAATCCGAAGTGATACAAATAGGCGTGCTCGAGCCTAAATTGATCATCTTGGACGAGATCGATTCTGGTCTCGACGTGGATGCCTTAAAGCAGGTATCGAAGAAGATACTAGAGATGAAGAGTTCCGAAAGATCGATCCTTCTCATCACCCATTACAGCCGCATAACTTCCTATATCATCCCAGATCTCGTTCACGTACTTGCGGGGGGAAAGATTGTCGCCAGTGGGGGACCCGAGCTGATAGCTCAGATCGAGGAGAAGGGGTACATCGAGGTGGGAACGGCGTGACAAATCTGGAAAAAAATGAAGACAAGTTCGATATGAGGGTCAACGTCAAATACAGGAAACGAACCACACCGGGATTGGGGCCTGCAATTATCAGGGAGATTTCAGAGGCAAAAGACGAACCGAAATGGATGTTGGAACACCGGTTGAAGTGCTTGGAAATATTTCAAAGCTGGCACAATCCCAGATTCGGAGTCGATATATCCGATCTTGACCTTGGAAAGATCGTGGCATATCTGAGGCCGGACGTAAAGAAAGCCCATTCATGGGATGAAGTTCCCGAAGAAATCAGGGAGGCTTTCGAAAAGCTGGGAATCCCCGAAGCCGAGCAGAAAGTCCTTGCAGGAGTGGGGGCCCAGTACGATTCGGAAGCCGTTTACCAAAACATCAAGAGAGAACTCGAATCTCTCGGAGTGATCTTTCTCGACATGGAGACTGCGGTTCGCCAATATCCCAATCTTGTGAAGACGTATTTCATGCAGGTAGTAAAACCCACTCTTCACAAATATGCAGCCCTTCACGGTGCCGTCTGGAGTGGTGGAAGTTTTGTCTACGTGCCGAAAGGGGTCAAGGTTTCATTGCCCTTGCAGGGTTACTTCATGATGGGAGCGCCCGGATCGGGACAATTCGAGCATACGTTGATAGTTGCAGAAGAAGAGAGTGAAGTGGCATACATAGAAGGGTGTTCAGCTCCAAGATACAACGTACTCAACCTTCATGCAGGTATGGTGGAAATCCTGGTCAAGCCAGGAGCAAAAGTTAAGTATGTCACCATACAAAACTGGAGTAAGAACACCTACAATCTAAACACAAAGGTGGCCGTGGTAGAGAAAGACGGAACCATAGAATGGGTGTCGGGGTCTTTTGGAAGCATGAAGACCATGTTGTATCCAGCCAGCATATTGAAAGGACCCGGCGCGTCGTCGAGTTTTCTCTCCATCACCTACGCGGGAAAAGGGCAACATTTGGATACCGGAGCCAAGGTGATTCACGCGGCACCCCATACAAGCTCCATAGTGGATGCCAGGAGTATCAGCATGGGAGGAGGTTGGGCCTTTTACCGTGGGTTGCTGCACATCACCCGCGAAGCTCGTGATGCGAAGGCGTCTGTAAGATGCTCTTCTCTCATGTTGGACAACGAGTCTCGGGCGGATACCCTACCCATCATCGAGGTGTTGAACAACGAAGCAGATGTGGGGCACGAGGCGCGTATTGGTCGTATTTCAGAGGAGCAGGTCTATTACCTAATGACTCGCGGTCTTAGCGAAATGCAGGCTCGTGAACTCATTGTGAGGGGATTCTTCGAACCCATATCGAGAGAGTTACCCATCGAATACGCAGTGGAACTCAATCGTCTCATTGCTTTGGAACTCGAGAGCAGCATAGGTTAAAGTGAGGTGCGAAAAATGGAAAAGACCATAGAGCTGAGTCATGAAGACTTCAAGGCGGTAGTACCGTCACCAGAAAGATTCTTCGTGGAACACGATTTCGGAGTTGAGGAATTTGAGAAAGTCGTGCGGGATACTTCCCCTTTGTGGAAAGCGTATAAAGCTTCCCTTCTTGATGAATATTCCACTCTCGGTTTTCCCGCGTGGAAACGCTCGAAACTCGCAAGACTCGAGCTACCCACGTTAGAGTCTGGAGCCGGGATCGAAATCAGGGAAGCCGCGGGAGTAAACGTTGTAAAGCTGGAAGAGAGTCGAGAAGCTTTGGAGATTGTGAAGCTCACCGATTTTGAGGGATCGGACAGGAAATTCGTGCTTCAGAGCACAGTCTTCAATGCCTCAGGCATCTTTGTCAAGAGTGAAGATGAAAGAGGTATGCTTACCCTGAAGGTTAGAGGTCGAGGGAAGAAAGCGCTGGTTTTCCACAACGTCTTCTTAGTGAGAAGAGGGGAGAAGCTGAAGGTCGTGAACCTCTTCGAAGGAGCATCTTACGCTTCGGTTTTGAACAGGTATGTCGTGGAAGAAGGGGGAGAGCTTTCCGTTCTCAACCTCCGCTTTAACAACACGTTCGGCTTTACCAACGAACTTTACAAGCTTGGTTCCCAGGCAAAGGTCACAGTGTACAACGTGGATAAACCACAAGACCTTCACGCGCCCTTTCTCATGGCCCTTTTTGACAGCGAAGGTGCAGAATGCGTGTTCAAAAGCGGTTTTACCGCCCTTGGGACGGCCATGATGGATGCCATGTACGTACTCCGACACCGCGCAACGGAGACCCGGGGAAAGGTCGAAGGTTCGGGTGTTCTCTTCGATGCCGCTGCATCTGTGTTTAGAGGAAACATCGAGATCGCGAAGGGGGCTGTAAACACCGAAACAGGTGAATCGATCAACGTGGTTTTACTTTCTCCTCAAGCTCGTGCTGACTCGATTCCTGCACTCTTTGTTGAAGAAAACGAGGTCACAGCATCGCACGCGGCCACAGTGGGAGCTCTCAAAGAAGAAGGTTTATACTATTTGATGAGTCGTGGACTTGATGTGACCACAGCCATTCGTTTGGTCGTAGGGGGTATCTTCGAACCGATGCTCCAAGAAATAGGGGATATCTTCGGTAACAAGTGGCAGGAGGTGGCAGGAAATGTTCTCACCGGAGCAAATACGTAAGGACTTCCACATATTAGAGGAAGAATTGGCGTATTTGGATAACGCCGCCACAACACAAAAGCCTGACAACGTTATCAATGCCATAAGACATTACTACATGAAGCAAAACTCCAACGTTCACAGGAGCAACTACGAACTTGCCGAGTTGGCTACGCAGGCCTTTGAATCTTCTCGTAGAACCATCGCTAATTTTATAGGTTCTGAACCCGAGGAACTCATCTTCACCAGAGGAACCACCGAATCCATAAATCTTTTGGCGTATTCTTTCTTTGTTGGTGGACTCATAGAAGCGGGAGACAAGATCGCGGTGACAATAGCTGAGCACCACAGTAACTTCGTTCCCTGGCAACAATTGTCAAAGCGATTCGGGACAGAAATGGTCTACGTGGATACAGATGACGAAGGAAGGATAAGCCTGTCGGAAGTCAAGAAAGCGTTGGATAAAGGTGTGAAACTTCTGGCCTTTACCGGGATGAGTAATTCCTTGGGTGTGGTGATGCCATACGTCGAAATCTGCCATTTGGCGAAAGAAAGAGGTGTTCTCACAGTCTTGGACGGTGCACAACTGGTGCCGCATCACAAGGTGAACGTGAAAGAAGTAGGATGTGACTTTATGGCTTTTTCTGCACACAAGATGTTGGGTCCTATGGGCATAGGGGCGCTTTACGGCAGGAGAGAGCTCTTGGAAAAGATGGTACCGTTTCTCTATGGAGGAGAGATGATCGACGAGGTCACGTTGGAAGATACTACCTTTAACGTTTTGCCTTACAAGTTCGAGGCAGGCACCCCAAACGTTGCAGGTACTGTCGGATTTGGGGAGGCTATCAGATACCTGGCGCGACTGGAATGGGGGAAGGTGCAAGAACACGTGAAAAAATTAGCAGACGTGTTGATCCATGAATTGGAGAGAATCCCTTACGTGGAAGTCTATGGTCCCAAGGACGAAACCCAGCACTCTATCGTTTCTTTCAATATTAAAGGCCTCCATCCTCACGATGTCTCTCAATACCTTAATTCTTGGAAAGTGGCTGTTAGGAGTGGGCATCACTGCGCTCAACCCCAGTTGAAGAGGATCGGTGTTCCGGCTACATGTCGGGCGAGCGTCTACTTCTACAACACAGAGAGAGACGTGGAACGTATGCTGGAAGCTATCAAGAACATCACCAACGAGTTTCCTTGGGTGGGATGAAGATGGATGAACTGAGAGAACTCTACACCGACACTCTGATGAGCTTCTATCTCGCACCAGATCGTAAAGGGAAAATCGCCGATGCTCAGGGACTTGAAGGTAAAAACCTCTCCTGTGGGGACAGAATCAAGGTTTTCCTTCAGGTGGAAGATGGCGTGATCAAAGATGCCAAGTTCACAGGATACGGTTGTGTCATAAGCCAATCGTCGGCAACGGTTATGTGCCGCATGTTGCTGAATAAGCGCCTTGACGAAGCTAAAGAGATGATAGATCGTTTCATCGATTTCATGCAGGGGAAGGATGTCCCTGAAGAACTTCTGGGTGATGCCCTCTACTTCGAAGGTGTCAGAAGATTTCCATCAAGGGTGAAGTGCGCCACCTTAGCGTGGCACACTGCAAAAGAACTCATTCAGAAACTGAAAGGCATCCAAAGCGATGCCGGCTGAAGTTGGTCCGAAGGTACTCGATTTCGTACTAAAGGATCAGGATGGAAACGAAGTCAGACTTCCCGCTTTTTTGGAAAGAAGGGGCTTCTGTCTTTCTATCCTTTGGACTGGACCGGTGTGTGCAGATCAAATGAAAGCTTTGGAGAGGAACTTCGAAGAGTTCAAAAAGCTCGACGTCCTTCCTCGGGGTCTCAGTATAGACACAGTGCCACTCAAAAAGGCGTAGGCAAGGTGGCTTGAAATTGAGAAACTGAGGATATTAGCCGATCTTTGTCCTCACGGAGAGGTCGCGAAGCTTTATGGGACCTTCAAGGAGAAAGGCGGTTTTTCGGAGCAAGCCAATATCATTGTCAACAAAAACGGTGTGATCGCCTTCTTCAAGGTATATCCTATAAGAGAGCCCCCGAACTTGGAGGAGATATCCAAGCGTTGGAAGGTTGAGTGGAGGTGAATACATGAGGAAAACCCTTGTGGGAATAGTAATGGGAAGCGACTCCGATTTGCCCGTTATGAAGGATTCCGCTGAGATATTGGAGGAGCTTGAGATTCCTTACGAATTGGCGGTGATCTCCGCTCACAGGACTCCGGAAAGGGCATTCGGGTACGCGAAGAACGCGGCTGAAAGAGGCTTGGAAGTGATAATAGCTGGAGCCGGGGGTGCTGCTCACTTGCCAGGCGTTCTTGCAGCCCTGACTCCTCTTCCGGTCATAGGTGTACCCATAAAGACCTCTTCCCTTGGTGGGCTCGATTCTCTGCTCTCTATAGTTCAGATGCCAGCTGGTGTCCCAGTTGCAACTGTAGCCATAAATGGAGCGAAGAACGCGGGGATATTAGCTGCTTCAATCCTGGGTACGAAGTATCCCGAAATAAGGCGAAGAGTGCTCAGGTATAAGGAAGAAATGCGACAGCAAGTAGAAGAGAAGGCAAGGCGGCTGGAAGAAACGGGCACAAATTGATGACTCTCCAGCTATCGAATTGGCATTTTGAAACCCGTGAGACCTCTGTAGCCCGGTCTGTCGAAATCCTCAGGAAATATCGTGCCATTCGCACCTAAAGCGATGTTGTCTTTATAAAAATAGGGTGTCTCAAAAATCAGTAACGACCAACAATATCAGCGACCTTTCCGTGAAGGCTTTCGCATTGCAGAAAGCGAAGTACAACATGCTTTCTGCAATGTGAAAGAAAAAAGAAGGAAGTGACAACGAATCCCCCACGTTCACACAGCTGGCACTCGCTTTTTCCCTCGTTCGCATCCACAAAACGACCCACGCGAAGATTCAGCGTCGTGCTTCAGCTTCGCTCTCATCCGCTTCCGTGCGGCTTCGAGGTCGTTTTGTACGGATGCTCACTCGGCGCTCGTGAGGCTCTGTGATCGTGGGGGATCCCGTCAAGCGCTTCATGTGAATAGACAGAGGTATTCACATTGCAGAAAGCGGAGCACAACATGCTTTCTGCAATGTGAAAGAAAAAGAAGGAAGTGGTGCATCTCTCACGCTCACAC
>QNAP01000100.1 GCA_003641795.1 Thermotogae bacterium
AAACGGGCACTCTCATGAAGATTCAACATCCTGTTTCAGCTTCATGCTCGCTACATCCGTGTAGCTCGGTGCCCGTTTGTATGAGTGCTCGCATCGGCGCTTCGCAAGACAAGCATTCTGCAATGTGAAATCAAGGGAGAAGGGTAGAAGATGCTCACTCGGCGCTCGTGAGGCTGTGTGATCGTGAGGAATTCAGGAGTGGTGGAGGGAAATGTGCGCTTCGGCGCTCCGCAAGACAAGCGTTCTGTAATATCGCTTTTGTAAGTTCATGTGGTACCATTCATTTGTGCTTCCTTTCTTGTTTTGAGGTATTTCAATGGTACCATCATTGAATTTGGAAGGCCCACTTTTTGCGTGACACCCTATTCAATACCAACTTTGGATAGGTCGATGTTCAACTGAAGATTCATTTGGTATAATAGGGTTAGATTTTCTCGACGCTGGGGTGTGGCCAAGCGGCAAGGCGGCGGACTTTGGATCCGCGATCGGTGGTTCGAATCCACCCACCCCAGCCATTTTTCTATGTGAGGTGATCCCCTTGGCCTTCAGAGAAGATATGGGTATAGACCTTGGAACCGCCAACACGCTCGTCTTCGTGCATGGACGAGGAATAGTGATAAACGAGCCCTCGGTGGTGGCGATAGACACCGAAACCGGAACTGTAATCCAAGTTGGGCTGGCGGCCAAGGAGATGATCGGCAAGACTCCCGCGAGTATTTCGGCGATTCGTCCGCTGAAAAGCGGGGTGATAGCCGATTTTGACATCGCGCGGGTGATGCTGAGGTACTTTATCGGTAGTGCGCGTCGAGGGCTTCCGCTTTTGAAACCACGTGTTGTGATAGGTGTGCCCATAGGTGTGACGGAGGTCGAACGAAAGGCGATAATGGACGCTGCCATAGAGGCTGGAGCGAGCAGGGTCTTCCTGTTAGAAGAGCCCATGGCAGCGGCTATTGGGGCGGGACTCGATGTGGAAGAACCTTCCGGCAACATGATTGTGGATATCGGAGGAGGAACCACCGAGATAGCGGTGATATCCCTTGGTAGCATTGTCAACAGTGTGTCCGTGAGAATTGCTGGAGACGCGCTTGACGAAGCCATAGTCCATTACGTGAAGGAAGAGTACAAACTCGCCATAGGTGAGCGTACGGCAGAGAGAGTGAAAATCGAGATCGGTAACGTCTTTCCACTTCCGGAATATGACGAACTCGAAGCGATGGTGGTTGGAGTCGATCTTTCCACCGGGTTGCCCAGAAAGATCATCGTTCAAGGCGGAGAGATAAGGGAAGCCTTGGATTCCAACGCTAATAGATTGATCGACTCCATAAAGGGCGCTTTGGAGCAGACGCCGCCAGAGCTGGTCACAGACATCGTCGCCAGGGGGATCGTTTTAACAGGTGGTGGAGCTCTCCTCAAAGGATTCGATCAGCTGGTCTCACGTGAGACGGGTATCAGCGTGATCGTGGCGGACGATCCGTTGACTTGTGTGGCACGTGGTGCTGGAGCTGTGTTGGAAAAGGTAGACGTGCTGACCAGATTGGCGAAGATGAGCAGGGCGCGATGAATGCGAGATGTTTCTTTTTGGTTCTCGTCGTGTTGATAGCGTGCATGGTAGTAGATAACGTTTCTGTGGGGTTTCTCTCTCGTTTGCTGATTCAGATGACAACGCCTGGCGTAGAAGCAACTGGACATCTCAAAGCCTTTTTTAGCGATTTTGGGAGTTGTCTTGTTTCGACTAAGAGTGGGGTACAGAGCCGACCTGCTAAGGTGAAAGTACTCACATTGCATTATGGTACGCTGACTCTCTTGGTTGACACGATCGATGCACACGTGGGTCAGTTGGTTTTGGTTAAGGGTTCTTTACCACTTGGCAAAGTGGTGCGAGTAGACGGTTCTTTAGTCACAGTGCAGACGTTGTGGAGTCGAAAACTGCAGATGCCTGTTCGTGTGGATGGTGGACGAGAAGTGGTTCTTTTCAGGGGTGGATATCCCCCAACGGTGGAAGCCCTCGACGATTCAAACCTCGAGGTGGGGGCTTTGATCAGGTTGGTGGAATATCCCGCGTTACCCGAGGCTTCGTCGACCCTTGGAAGAGTTGGACAGCGTCTTGGAGGTGGTCGCTACAGTGTTGAAGTCTTTGTGAAGCCCGACAATCTTCCCGGAGAAGTCTCTCTTTTCCCTTGAACGGGGTGGAAGTGTGCATGTCATTAAAGTTGTTCTGCCATTTTTGCTGGTTTTGACTGTATTTTGGGATCTGAATCTTGGAAGCGTCTTCATCACGTTTCCTTTGGTTTTGGTACTCCTTTTTGGAAACAATTTGGTGAGACCGTCTTTTCTTGTGATGTCAGCAACACTGGTGGGGTTGATCTACGATGCCTGGATAGTGGGACGCTTGGGCATATTGGGTACGGTCTTCTTCCTCGGTGCTTTTGCTACGCTGGTGATCTTTAGAAGTCTCGAAGGCGTCGCTCTTAGAGAGATACTGGCGTATCTTCTGTGGTACGCTGTTTTCGCCGTTGTTCTGAGAGAAATTTGGGGGATCGTTAGCATTGGAGCCCTTGCCTTGTTGAGGTGGCGCCTTTGGGCAAGGGGGTGAATCGGTGGAGATCTTTCCAACGGATCCGAACGTGTCAAAGGAACCCGAAAAGGTGCTGAAGAGGGAGAAAGTAAAGCGTTCTGGTAAGCGCTCGACTAAAAAGGAAGCTACGGGATTTTTCGAAGTGCTTTCAGAAAAAGAATGTGAGTTACTCGAGGAAAGACTTCAGGAAACCTTGAGCGAGATACTTGATTCTGGGAACGCTTTCGTGCGATCTCCAACGGAGAGGAATTTAAAACGGTACAAGGAAGCCATAAAGAGGTTTCTCATGCTTTTAGAGAAACGGCTTTACAGGATCAAAGACAGCTACGATGTCAGGCAAAAAAGGGTGAGGCTTAACCAAATAGCTGAGGTAGTGGATGAGAGGCTCAAAGAGATCGCCGAAAAGCTCATGGAAAACGAGCGTTCAACTCTAAATTTCGCCGCGAGAGTGGACGAGATAAACGGCCTTCTTCTGGACCTGTACAGATGAACAGGTGATGCTTATGAGAGCTGGAGATCGTTTGAAGCGTATCATAGAACGTTTGGAGGGCCCCAGCGTGCTCTTGTGTGGAACGAGCGTTTCCTTCATGCACGAAGAGGTGAGGAGAAGCATACAAGAACTTGAAAGAGATCGTAAGACCGACTTTGACATCATGGAAGCATCTCCTTCGGAAGGAAACATAGGAATAGACAGTGTACGAGAATTAACAGAGTTTCTCGCAAGTCCACCTGTGTACGCTACAAGACGCTACGGCATCGTTATAGATGCCGACCGCCTCACTTCTCAAGCTTCCAACGCCTTCTTAAAGATCCTGGAAGAGCACCGCCCAGACAGTGTTGTTATCCTTCTTTCACAGCGTTGTGATGAGCTATTAGAGACCGTCAAAAGCAGATGCCTCCGTTTGCATTTTAGCTACCCCGTAAGTCGTGTTCAAGCAATTATCAGCAAGTACAAGGAATTCAAGGCCTTTAAAGCTTTGATGATGGAAGACTACGAAATCCTGTGCTTTTTAGAACGCATGGGAGAATCTTCGGCGAGCGTGGAGACTTTCTTGCAAGCTTGCAGACGCTATGGAAAGCTTGGTGAAGAAGAGCTGGTAACGGCCGTGACGGAGCTGTTGGAAAAAGATTCTCCCGAGGGGCGCCTGCTTTTCCACTGCTGGTTTCGCGAATTTTTGAATCGTGTCGGCAGTGCAACAGCGTCCACGGATGCGGAGTTAATCTTGAAACTTTCCAAAGTGAGGAAGGGAGAATTGTTGAATCGAATAGTTCTGGAATCCCTTCACACGCTCAGGGAGTTCGTGTTGGTTTTTGGTTCATCTGCATGGCACCTTACGAGAAGTCCCGACATGCTGAAGCAGGCTGCTTTGCTACATTGTGATCTCGAACTGGGCACCATCGTTGAGCAGCTCCGTTGGTTTCTTGCCGTTGCCTCCCGCAAGGTAGAGAATCTCAACAGTGAAGCCGCCGTTTTTGTCGCGCTGTTGAGACTCAAGAGACTACTGAGAGGTGAGAAGAATTGCTGAAAGCGGTCGTTTATGGCATAGAACTCTTTCCTGTGGGCAAGATACACTATCTCTCTTGTGAGGAAGAGCTCCACAGAGATGACCTTGTTCTGATAATGACGGAGTTTGGTCCAGATGTGGGGCGTGTTTTATTTGGTCCTCGGGAGATGACGCTGGACCAGATTGGTGGAGAAGTGAAACCCGTCTTGAAAAAGTTGGACGAAGAAGATTTGAAGCGTCATCGACGTAACCAAGAGGATGCCAGGGAAGCGTTCGATATCTGTAAAGAAAAGATAGCCGAACACGGGCTACCCATGAAACTCCTTCATGCCAGGTACATCTTCGACAGGTCGAGGTTGCTTTTCTACTTCAGTGCTGAGGGGAGGGTAGACTTCCGCGCGTTGGTGAGAGACCTGGCGAGGATCTTCAAAACACGCATAGAATTGAGACAGGTTGGAGCTAGGGATGAAGTCAAGTTCATAGGTGGGCTCGGCATCTGCGGTCAGGAAACGTGTTGTACGAGACACCTCAGAAGCTTCACCAGCGTCACACTGAAACATGCGAAGAAACAACAGATGCTGATAAATCCTGTCAAGATCTCCGGTCAGTGTAAGAAACTCCTCTGTTGTCTCGCGTACGAACACTACTTCTATGAAGAAGAGCTCGAAAACATCCCGGACGAAGGCAGTATGATTCGGTACGAAGACCAACTCTGCAGGGTAATAACCGTGAACGTGTTTTTGAGGGAAGTGACCATCTTGACCCAATCAGGACAGATATTGAAGCTTCCTTTCTCCTATTTTCAAAAGGAGGCCGACTCGAAGCGTGAGGTATAGGGTTCTCCATCGCTGGAATGTCGATCCACGGGAAGCCATAGCCATACAAAACGATCTTAAGAGTCGTTTGGTGCTCCGTGCTGTCGATCGTACCTTCAAAATAGCAGCCGGAGTCGATCTTGCCTTTTCAAAAACCGGGAAGATGGCCGTGGCGGTGATCGTGGTTCTCGACGAGAAGATGAATGTGGTCGAGAGTGTTCACGCATGGGTGGAGGTTGGGTACCCTTACATTCCAGGCCTTCTCGTCTTTAGGGAGGGACCCGCGTTCTTGAAAGCGTGGGAAAAGCTACGCACCGAACCCGATGTCGTCTTCTTCGACGGACAAGGCATAGCGCATCCGAGGGGTATCGGGATAGCTTCGCACATGGGCCTCTTCATAGAGAAACCAACCCTTGGGGTTGCGAAGTCGCGTCTGTATGGTCGCCATAAGCCTGTGGGAAATGAGCAAGGTGACATGGTTCCGGTGTTTGACGATTTCGGGAAAATCATCGGTATGGTGTTGAGAACGAGGAAGAATGTCAAACCCGTTTACGTCTCTCCAGGGCATCTGATGGATGTTGAGACCGCCGTAGAGCTAACCCAAAAGTGGCTGATGGGGTACAGACTTCCAGAACCTACGCGTTTGGCACACAAATTCGCTGGAACACTCAAAAAACAGGGTGAGAGTTTCTTGCGATGAACACGAGTGGTGTATAATTCAAGAGGGATAAGTATGGTGGACAAGGTGAACCTTTCCAATCCAAGGCTTTATTACAAGTTGGATCCAGGTGAGCCGGGATTGGCAAATAGTGCTCCGGCAAGTATGAGTGTGCTTCGCGTCGCAGGCCAAGAGTTGGCGAATTATTTGGCCTTCAAACGTGAGGCAGAACGTGAAGGCGGTTTCATCATTGGTGGCGGTATACATCTGGACCTCAGAAAGCGGGGCTCGTTTCTCGCTGCTGTGGCCGGCAGAACGCAGGTGTGGATCTATGCTCCCGGAAGAACAACGAAACAAGGCACCCCGAATGAAGAAAATCAAGGGTTGCAAGTACAAGACGGTATCTCGAAGAACGATGTATCAGAGAAAATCAGGAGTCTTTACAGAGAACTCCAACAAACCGTCGACCCTGCGGAGCGGGAGAAGATAGAACGGGAGATTTTACTTCTCCAAATGGCACTGAACGCTCTCATCGCCGGCTTGAAGATTCCTGGGTTCCTTGTTGGCATACTTCTCGACCAAGTGGCTTGACCTTCCCCCACTACCGCACACGATTTTTCTTCCTATGTATGGGGTGTCTCACAAATCAGCAACAACCAACAATATAAGCGACTCTTCTGGGGAGCGATTGTTCAGGACATTGAACATAACATAGAGGAGGAAGTGGTGAATCCCCCACGCTCACACAGCAAGCACTCGCTTTTTTCCTCGTTTGCATCCACAAAACGACCCACGCGAAGATTCAGCCTCCTGCTTCAGCTTCGCTCTCATCCGCATCCGTGCGGCTTCGAAGTCGTTTTGTATGGATGCTCATTCGGCGCTCGTGATGCTGTGTGATCGTGAGGGATTCTGTTAAGCGATTCATGCGAAGATACGGAGTTTTCACATTGCAGAAAGCTTGTCTTGCGAAGCGCCGAAGCGAGCACTCGTACAAACGGGCACCGAGCTACACGGATGTAGCGAGCATGAAGCTGAAACAGGATGTTGAATCTTCATG
>QNAP01000101.1 GCA_003641795.1 Thermotogae bacterium
CTTCATGGCAGTGCCCGTTTGTGAGTGTGAGCGAGGAATAAAGCGAAGCACAACATGCTTTCTGCAATGTGAAAGAAGAAAAAGGGAGGAGAGGCGAATCCCTCACGCTCACACAGCTCGCACTCGCTTTTTCCCCTCATGCTTCCGGAAAATTTCAAGCACACTCCAATGGAAGTTGACAAGTTTGCGATGCTCCTGTATAATAAACGTGCTTTGGTGCCAGTGTAGCTCAACGGTAGAGCGGCTGATTTGTAATCAGCAGGTTGTGGGTTCGAATCCCACCGCTGGCTCCAAAGGTAGGGGTGAGGTGCCCGAGTGGCCAAAGGGGGCGGACTGTAAATCCGCTGGCGGATCGCCTTCGGAGGTTCGAATCCTCCCCTCACCACCAATGGCGAGCCCCGCCAAAACCGAGGCGGGGTTGATTTTGCTCGGAGGTGTGGCAAAAATGGCCAAAGCGAAGACCATAGTGCAGGTCTATCTTGTTTGTTCGGAGTGTCGCACGAGAAATTACTACAAGAAGAAAAATCGACAGTTCAAAAAGAAACTGGAGTTGAGAAAGTACTGCCCTGTGTGTAACAAGCACACTCTCCATGTCGAGGGCAAGTGAGGTGACGCTCAATGCCAGGAAGGATCCGCAAGTTTCTCTCCGAGGTGAGGAGTGAATCCAAGAAAGTTACTTGGCCCAACAAGAAAGAGCTTTTGGCCGCTACTAGCGTGGTTCTCTTCATTCTCTTGGTAATGGGCATATATCTGGGTTTTCTGGATCTCGCTTTCTCAAACCTCACAAGATGGCTTCTTGCTGCCCTCGGAATAGGGTGATGGTGTGAGAAAGCAGTGGTACGTAGTTCAGACCTATGCAGGACTCGAAACTAAGGTCAAGCAATCCTTAGAGCGGAAATTCGAATCGTTAGGGTACGGCCGCTACGTAGGGCGTGTTGTAGTCCCGGAAGAGACGATAATAGATTCAAAGTCCAAATCCGTCGAGCGCCACGTAGTACCTACGAGTGCAAAGCTTCACGTCTCCACCGGCAGCGAAGTTGAAGCAGGGCAACTCCTCGCCGAGGAGTCCAATATCCACGCTCGCAGAAACGGAATGGTGATGGAGATAAAGAACTTCAAACGCATTATCATAGAGACCGCCGATCGCAAGTACACAAAAATTTACAACATTCCAGAAAGCTGCAAACCGGATTCAAGTCTCAAAGTGGGTGTGAGAATACGCCAGGGTATGCCTTTAGCGCGGAAATGTGAATACTTCAGTGAGATAGACGGAAAGATTATTTCTGTAGAACGACTGAAGCGGATAGCGGTTCAGTCGGAAGATGGGGAGACGGACATCTATTATGTACCCTATGAAAACTTTGACTCGTCGAAGATACAAAAAGGTATGACCATCAAAGCCGGTATGTTGGTCGGAGAAGGAAAGAAGTACTACGCCCGTTCAAAAGGGAAGGTGGAGATTCTCGATCTCGGCACCCGTAGGGAGATAAGAATAGCCAAAACGAAGAGCAGACGACTCTTTCCAGGATACGTGTTCGTAGAGATGCTCTTGACTAACGAGACGGAACAGCTCGTCAGGATGACACCAAATGTTATAAACTTCGTCTCCGCTGGAGGTCAGCCCGTTCCACTCAAGCGTAGGGAAGCTAGAGCTCTGCTCAGATTGATGGGCGAGGAGGAGTATGAAGAAAAGAAAATTGCCGCTGTCGAATTCGATTTCACTCCGGGCGAAGCTGTGAAAATCGTCAGCGGACCCTTTGAGGGTTTTGTTGGTGTGGTACAGGAAGTCAATCCAGAACACAATGAGGTCAAAGTCATGGTCACGATATTTGGAAGAGAAACACCGGTGGTTCTCCATGCAGGAGAAGTGGAAAAGCTCACTTAAAAAGTGGGAGGGCTGGTTCTCGCCCGAAAACCACGAAGGAGGTAAACGCGTATGGCTAAAAAGGTAGTTGCACAAATAAGGCTTCAGCTTGAGGCTGGCAAAGCAACCCCTGCACCACCAGTTGGTCCCGCGTTGGGCCAGCATGGTGTGAACATCATGGAGTTCTGCAAGAGATTCAACGCTCAGACTGCAGACAAAGCGGGCATGGTTATCCCAGTGGTCATAGACGTCTACGAAGATCGATCCTTCAGCTTTGTGCTGAAGACACCCCCTGCTTCGTTCCTGCTGAAAAAAGCAGCGAAGATCGACAAAGGCTCCCCGGAACCGAATCGTGTCAAAGTCGGGAAAGTGACGAAAAAGCAGATCGAGGAAATCGCCAAGATCAAGATGCCGGATCTCAACACAGATGATCTCGAAGCCGCTTGTAGGATTATTGAAGGCACTGCCCGCAACATGGGCATAGAAGTCGTTGGAAGTTGAGGGGTGGTAGAGATGCCAAAACGTTCAAAGCGATACAATCAGGTGAAGGAGCTCGTCGACAGAACTAAACACTACAGTCTGGATGAAGCCATAAAACTCGCAAAGGAAACCGCCACCGCTAAATTCGACGAAACCATAGAACTTCACATAAAGACGGGGATCGATCCCAGAAAGAGCGACCAACAGATCAGATCGAGTATCTCTTTACCTCATGGAACTGGTAAGAGTGTTAGGGTTCTGGTATTTGCCAAGGGAGAGAAAGCGGAAGAAGCGGAAGAAGCCGGTGCGGACTATGTTGGTGCCGAAGATCTCGTCGAGAAGATCGAGAAGGAAGGCTTTCTCGACTTTGACGTGGCTATTGCTACGCCCGACATGATGCGGGTGATTGGAAGACTTGGAAGGATTCTTGGACCCAAAGGTCTGATGCCTTCTCCAAAGAGTGGCACCGTTACCGAAGATATCGCCAGCGCTGTGAAAGAATTCAAAGCTGGTAGAATAGAGGTGAGGACTGACAAAACTGGAAACATTCATATCCCTGTGGGTAAGCGTTCTTTCGAAGACGAAAAGATCAAGGAAAACGTCATCTCCGCGTTTCAGCAAATCGAAAAGCTCAGACCAGCCACGATGAAAGGAGAACTCTTTAAAAAGGTCGTTCTGGCTTCCACCATGGGGCCAGGTATAAAACTGGATATCTCGAAGCTCGCAGCGTGAGCAAGCGTAATTGAGCGGTCTCAGTGCACCGAAGACAGTAGGTCTTTTAAAGGGCTCTGCCCGCCTACCGAGGTGCCCTTGATAAGGTTTGTGGGGTGATCTCGTGTAGTGCGGGATCACCCATTTAATTTTGGGAGGAGGTGGAGAATTGTTAACAAAGGAAAAGAAGGTTCAGATAGTTTCTGCACTCAGCGAGGACTTCAGCAAGGCCACGCTGATTACTTTCATAGATTTCACTGGATTGGACGTGGCATCTATGGCAAAACTGCGAAGTTCCATCAAGTCGGTTTATCCCGGCAGCTCAAAGGTGAAGGTAGCGAGAAACAAGCTTTTAGCACTCGCTTTGAGCAACGCAGGTTACAACACAGAAGAATTGGGTGAGATACTGGAAGGTCCAACCGGCGTGGTCTACGTTGTGGATGAAGACCCTGTGAAGGTACTCAAGGTCCTCTCCGATTTTCGCAAAGAACAAAAAGGTAAACCACAGATCAAAGGTGCTTACTTCGAAGGCATCCTGATCGATCCGGAAAAGGTGGAAGAGTACGCAAAACTTCCATCGAAAGAAGAACTCTACGCGATGCTTTTGGCACGAATGCAAGGTCCCATAAGTGGATTGGTTTACACTTTGAACGGTGTGCTGAGAAAGCTGCTCTACGCGTTGAAAGCAATAGAAGAAAAGAAATCGTGAGGAGGTGTGTGGTATGACTAAGGAGGAAATCATAAAGGCCATTGAGGAAATGACAGTGGCCGAATTGGCAGAACTGGTGAAAGAATTAGAAGAAAGGTTCGGTGTAACGGCAGCTGCTCCCGTGGCAGTGGCAGCAGCTCCAGCCGCTCAGGCAGGCGCAGCAGCGGAAGCAGAGGAGAAGACTTCCTTCGACGTACTTCTCAAAAGCTTTGGTGAAAAGAAGATCAACGTCATCAAAGTTGTCAGAGAAATCACAGGCCTTGGTTTGAAGGAAGCGAAAGATCTTGTTGAAAAAGCTGGCACACCAGAAGCTATCGTCAAGTCCGAGGTCAGAAAGGAAGAGGCGGAAGAGATAAAGAAGAAGATCGAAGAAGCCGGAGGAGAAGTAGAGCTGAAGTGATATGGTAAAATAAATGTCACTGAGAGAAACTATAATCGATGGGTCCACACCCTTTGGGTGTGGTCCCTTTTTGGCGCCATCAACGTATTGTGCCTCACTTTCAAAGACGGGGTGATACTGTGAGACAAGCGGTTTTCGGAAGACGCAAGAGAAAGGTCTTCGGAAAGATAGAAGAACCCATTAAGATACCCAACCTCATCCACATTCAGCTTGACTCTTATCGCTGGTTTGTAGAGGAAGGTATCCTCCAAGTTCTTCAAAAGTACTCGCCTATCGTCTCTCAACCTCACAAGGGCGACCTTAAAAAAGGTGAAAAAGGGTTCGCTCTGGAATTCATCTCCGTCAGGACGGGTGAACCCAAACATACGCCTAAAGAGTGTATTGATAAAGGTATGACCTATTCCATACCCATATACGTCACCATCCGAATCACTGATATAAACACGGGCGAGATGAAAGAAGAAGAGGTCTATTTTGGATACATACCGGGCATGACAGAACGAGGTACCTTCGTGATCAATGGTGCCGAGCGAGTCGTGGTCAATCAACTCGTGCGATCGCCCGGTCTCTACTTCGTCCTGGAGGAAGGCAAAGCTGGCTCCAAGAGTATGTTCATCGCGCATTTTCTACCTGTCCGTGGAGCCTGGTTTGAAATCCTCTTAAATCCCAGCAAAAACATATTGCAAGCTCGAATTGACAGAGGCAAAAGAATCAACCTCTTTTTGCTCTTGAAAGCTCTCGGATTCGAAAAGGATTTCGATTTACTCAAGCCATTCACCGTTAGTGTAGATACCTTCACTGAAGCCGATCTGTCTCAGTACGAGGGATGCACTATCATAGAAGGATTCGAAATCGACGGGGAACAAGTAGAACCGGGAACACCCCTCACCCACCAACTGATTGAGAAACTCCTTTCCTCGAATGTGGAGAGTATCAACCTTGCCCACCCGGTAGCGCAAAGGACTCTTGAAAACCTCGTCAAGAACTATGGTGAGAATCTCTCCACTGATGAAGCGTATCTGAGTCTCTTCAAGCGCCTGAAGCCCAACGAAATACCGAGGATAAACGCTGCAAAGAACTATCTCTATAACCTCTACTTCAATGAAGAGCGATTCGAACTCTCGGAAGTTGGGCGCTATAAGATTAACAAAAAACTCTCCACAGTTTATCCCGAGTATTTGAAAAAGATGGGGATCGATTCTGAAGCACAAGAATACAATGTGGACACCAATGTTCTTACAAAAGAAGATATCGTACTGGCTGCCATACATCTGTTGAGAGTGAGCGAGCATCCTGAGGAATTGGATACCAAAGACCACCTTGGAAACAAGCGAGTCAGAACGGTGGGCGAACTGATGCAAATAGAATTTGAGAGAGCGTTCTCCAGGATGCATAGATTGATACAAGACAAACTCACCGTCCAAAATACTTTAGACAAGATAAGCGCCCAAAGTCTGATAAACGCGCGGATAATGATGACCTCCATACATCAATTCTTCGCAACGAGTCAGCTTTCACAGTTTATGGATCAAGTAAATCCGCTGGCAGAGCTCACGCACAAGCGAAGGCTCTCCGCTATCGGACCAGGGGGGTTGAAACGCGAGCACGCGCGGTTCGAAGTACGTGACGTTCACCACTCGCATTACGGCCGAATGTGTCCCATAGAAACTCCTGAAGGTGCCAACATTGGTCTGATAACATCTCTCGCAGCTTATGCTACCATCGATGAATACGGATTTCTGATCACACCATATCGCAAGGTGGAGAACGGGAGGGTAACTAGTGAGATTTACTATTTGACGGCTGATGAAGAAGAGGACTACAACATCGCAGGTGCGGCGGTACCATTGGACGAGGAAGGAAGAATCATACCCGAAACAGTGGAAAGCCGCAGGCGCCACAACGTGCAGTTCGTGCGCCGAGAAGAAGTGGACTTCTTAGCCGTATCACCAAAGCAGATCGTCAGCGTTTCCACTTCTCTTATCCCGTTTTTAGAGCATGACGACGCCAACCGAGCCCTCATGGGTTCTAACATGCAACGGCAGGCCGTCCCTCTCATCAAACCCGAAGCTCCTTTGGTGGCAACTGGTATGGAATACACCGCTGCGAAGGATTCCGGTTACGTGATACTGGCCAAGCATCCCGGAACTGTGAAGTACGTGAGTGCGGACACCATCGTGGTAGAAAGAGACGATGGTGCTGAAGATGTGTACAGACTGATGAAATTCGTGAGGACAAATCAAGATACCACTATAAATCAAAGACCCATAGTCTCAGTTGGTGAACGTGTCGAGAAGGGAGATCCACTAGCGGATGGTCCCGCCACCCATATGGGTGAGCTGGCGCTTGGCAAGAATGTCCTGGTGGCCTTCATGCCCTGGGAAGGTTA
>QNAP01000102.1 GCA_003641795.1 Thermotogae bacterium
CGAAGTGTGGAGCGGGACATTCACTTCAGGGAGAGAGCAACAAGATCTCTTTTGATTCCTCACACGCCACGGCGATTCTCTTCTCATCTACTTGAATTACGTCAACAGGGTACCTACCCACCTCGAAATGACCAACAACGGTGAGAGATTCTGCATCAACGACATCCACCGAGTTATCGAGAACGTTGAGAATGTAGAAGTACCTTCCGATCAGCCTCATCCGTAGGGGCCCTTTCCCTTGAAGTTTCGCCTCTTTCACAACGCGAAGAGATTCCAAATCCACCGCGACCAGCGTGGAATTATCAAAAGAAAGTAGGTAACAACGAGCATCGCTCCAAATCGGACTGTTCACCTTGCTTTTGAGCTCCAATTCCCCGACAACTTGTAGCTCTCTCGAAATAGCGGTGAGGTGCCCATCCCAGTACGAGAGCACGTAGAGCAGGTTGGCCGCCGCGTGTATCCACGTCGGTATTTTGCCTCCGTAGAATTTCGTTGTTTGGCCTGTGGTAAGGTTTTGAACCTGCACACCTTCTTCTCCATCTTCCAGAAACGTGCCCCAGATGGTCTCGTAATTTTCACTGTAAAGGCTCACCAAATAATCATTCCAAAGGACGGCATCGAGGGAGAAATGTGGCAGGTTATAGATCTTGACCACGTTCAAATCCTTATCCAGTTCTAAGACGGCTCCCTCCATATCCAATACCCACAAAGATTCCTCACTTCCGAACTTCAAGAATTTGAAGACGTGTCTTCCAACAGTTACTTCTCGCACCACCGTGGCTGAAAACGGGTCCAGAAGCGTCACCTTGCCAGCTTCTACGCAGGTGACGTATGCTTCCGAGTTTTTGACGAGTATGTCGGTAGGATACTCGGGCAGAGGTATGGTGCTCACCTTCATGGTGGCCGTATCGATGATCATGACCTGGGACTCGGTTCTGTCTATAGCCACGACTCGTTTCATCCCGTCTTTCTCAGCAATCGCCAGTTGCCATGGATACCCGTTGAGAGGGATACCCTCAGTCTGGATCGCACCGATCGAAGAGAAAATCAACAAAAAGACGGCGATGAAAGATATTCTTTTCATCTCGTTTCTTCACCTCGTTCAGCACTTTTTCGAGTCGGCGCTTCGCGTTTCATCGCTTTTCCGCACTGTGTGGTCATCTTATCTCTCGAACGTCCCCCTTTGCCACAAGGTAAACATCGAGGTACCTGGAAAACCTGGTCGCCAACTCCGGGTCGTGGACGAAGACGTCCAGCTTCTTTCCGACAACTGCCCCTCCAGTATCTTCCACCACGAAGAAGCCACGATTTGGCCAGTCTTTAAAGAAAGGTATGTAGATGAGGGAGCCAGGTGGAAGAAAATCAAAATCAGCGGCCACCGTTCTGTACGCTCTCACAAAGCTTCCGGTGGCTGTCCGCTTGAAGGTAGGATGGATGGGAGGTTTCCCATCGTCCCATTCGGTGTACATGGTTACGTGTAGCTCTCCGAGGTGCTTGAAGAAGAAGGTGAGAGGATCGAGGGGGACTCCATCTCGCCAGATCTCAAGGTGGAGATTCACGTTTGATATCCCGGTACGCCCGAGGGCTTCTCCTGATTGTACCATATCTCCCGTCTTCACAAAGATTTCCCGTAGCCGTCCAAAGACTACGTAGTTTCCTTCCCCCACCGAAAGTCTCACAGTGTTTCCATAGGATTCGTTGAGAACGCCTGCGAACTCGATCCTTCCGCCTACCGGAGCCGTTATGATTTCTCCAGCGTCGAGCCGCAGATCCACACCGACGTTGGCATAACCCTCCTCTACCTCACCAAAGGTATGGACCACCACGCTCTGGAGATTTTCCCAGTCCAGTTTCGTCTTGATGTGCCTTTCGAGCAATGCTGAAGCTGAGAGCACGTCTTCGATCTTCACGGGGATGAGGAGCTTTTGATAGGCGTAGATCTTCGAAGGATCCTTCACCGACGGATTCGCCTGCATGATCTTTTCCACTGTGACACCGTAAGCTCTCGAAATCGCTTGGAGTGTCTCACCCGGTCTCACAATGTGCTCCAACATTTCCGTGGCTTCTTCGGTTATTCCCACGCCCCTTACAACCTTCAGTAAGAACTTGATCTCGTCTACACTGTTCTTTAAGCCTTCGAGGTCCACCGCTCGCGTCATGGTATCGAGAGTCTTCTTCAAGTGCTTCTGGTTTGATAGAACGCTCTCGATATCAGCCGAGATGAGCGGTAAAGAGGCGAGCTTTTTGTTGATGTCGGTGGACACTACGAAGAGATCGTTCAAGAGATCTCTTTCTTGGTCCAAATGCCCCAGGATGCTCGCTTCCAGCATGTCCACTCGAGTCCGGAGCGACTCCACAGAAGAAGCCGTCTTCTCCTGGGAGGCTTTCAACGTGTCTTCCATTCGTGTGAGCTTTGCGAGCAATTGTTCTCGCTCTTTTTCCTCGAATTCGGCGATCTGCTGGGTATTTTGAAGCAGTTGGTCCAGACGAAGCTCAGCCTTCTCAAATCTCGCTATTAGATTGCTGTGAATCTGTTCCGCACGAGAATGCAGTTTCGAGATTTCCACATCGAACTCTCGAATGCGCCAATCGAGGGCTTCCAACTCTCCGGAAAGGTTTTCTGTTTTCTTTTTGATAGCTTGGAGCTGGACTTCCAATTCCGAAAGCTGCTCCACTTTTGTGGAAACATCGCTGAGCTGTTCCAAAAGCTGATCCAACTGGTTTCTTAGCTCTGCCTGGGTTTCTTCCATTTCCAACGACAGACTCTCCAGCTTTGTGATGAGCCTTTCCTCGGTTCTCTGCCAAGGTGCGCATGCCACCAACGAAAAGGCCATCACTACCAGAAGGGGAAAGATCACCCAGCGTTTCATGAAAACCTCAGGAACCCTCCTATCGCATAGGCCATGGCCATGATGGTCTCGAAGACGACACCGTATTCCTCGTGAACGAATCTCACAGAGTGCCCGGAAATGCGCTCTACACCGGGGATAATACAGGCCACGTCTGCGAAAGCGCTGGAGTTGAACTCCACTTTTAGTTCTATGGGTTTACTCACGGGGATCTTCGCCAGTTTCTCGTGATCCATCGTCAAGGCCCGATGTACTCCCTCTTCGAGCTCTCGTTTTAACACGTTGAGGGGTTTCATTTTCGCTCCGTGTCTGCTGAGCCCCCACTTTGTGGTCACGTGAACGTACTCGCCTGTGAGACGCTCCTTGAGTTCTTTTTCCAGTACCGCATCCCCAAAGACCAGTGCCAGGGGGACACCGTGAACGTTCCAAGCGTATCCCAGATTCAGGGTAGCTTCGTTCATGGGAGTTCCGTTCAGGTGTACGGAGTGGATTGCGGTGCCAGAGTACGTGTGGTCCATGATGGCGTGAAGAGCGCCTGCACCGGCGTGGTAACCAAAAAAGAAGATCCTATCGTACTCGGAAGACATCTCAGGCATCATGTAGAAAGGTCTCAACATGCCACTGATCAAGTGGATTCTGTCGTCCAATGCGGTGATATCGTAGGGAATGTTTTCTCCGTTGGCATGAGAATCCGCGATGACGATCTCCTCGATATGATGGTTCACAGGACAGGATTTAATGGCCTCCACAAGCCACTCGACCTGCGTTTTGACAAGGTCTTTGGCATACCTCTTGTCTTTTTCGTCAACCTGTTTCCAGGAGACAATTCCAGCCAAACCTTCCATGTCGAAAGAAACGTAAAGCTTCATCTCGATCCCTCCCTTGCTATTTTTTGACGAGCGTTGCGACAGACTCCACGTGGTGAGTATGTGGGAACATATCGAAGGGTTTGACTCTGACAACCGAGTATCCACCGCGCACCAGGCGTTTTAAATCGCGTGCCAATGAGGCCGTATCGCAAGAAACGTAGACGATCCTTTCGGGGTTCAGGGTGAAGAGAAGTTCGACCACCCTTTTCTCGAGTCCCTGACGCGGTGGATCGAGTATCACCTTGTTAAATTCACCTTCGTTTAGATTGAGTTCTTCTACCGAAGCGTTCACGAATTCTACGTTTCTCAATCTGTTTATGTTGGCGTTCGCTTTGGCAGCTTTCACAGCCACACGGCTCGATTCCACGCCCACACATCTTTTTACATGTGGCGCCACGTTGATGGCGAATAACCCCACGCCACTGTAAAGATCGAGAACGCGATCATTCCTCGAAGGTGCGACCTCTTCGAAGACGTGAAATGCCAGAAGTTGAGCCACTTCTGTGTTCACTTGAAAGAACGCCGTGGGTGGTATTTGGAAGGTGAACCAGTCCATATTCTCGGTCAGCACCCCTTCGCCGTTGAGTATCCTGTACGGTCCTCTCAAAACGACGGCGTCTCGTGAGTTCATTACATGAACGAGGTAAATGTCCGGATACTTCTTCAGCAGCATGTTCCTCAGCATCTTCGCTTTCGGCAAGGTCTCCGTCTTTGTGACGACGATAGCCATGAGTTCACCCGTCGTCGATGAAGCTCTCATCACCACATGCTTGAGAACACCGCTTCCGCTTTTCCAGTTGTAAAATGGTATCTCCAACAGCTCGACGATGGATTTTATCTCCCTTGCGATCTCTGTGAATCTTCTTGGAGCTAAATAACACTCGTGGATGTCGATCACACTGTGACCCCTCCAGCGTCTGAATCCAAGATTTTTGCCTGAGAAAGTCAATTCTGCTATGTTACGGTAGTGAAACTTTTTGGGGGAAGGAACCGTTTCCCCCACATCGACAGTGATACCTCCGATACGTTGGAGCTGCTCTTCCACGATTCTCTGCTTCCAGCGGAGCTGTTCTTCGTAGGTGTAGTCTTGCCACTGGCATCCACCACAATCGCCAAAGTGACGACAAACGGGTTTCACTCTGAAGGGAGAAGGGGAGATGACCTGCGTGACCTCCCCAAAAGCGAGATCGCTCTTTCTCCGAGTCAAACGAACCCTCACGAACTCCTCTGGATACCCACCCTTGAGGAGGATCTTCATACCATCTGGAAGTTGTGCCAGAGCGTAACCACCGGCCACGAGCTTTTCCACAAAGACTTCGGCTTCTTCTGTCACGCTACATCCGCTCCGGCGCACTGACGCCCAATATGCCAAGGGCGTTCTTCATGACTATCTCTGCCGCCTTGCACAGATTCAAGCGACCATGACTCACTTCGGGATTTTCGGGGTCAAGGACCAGATTATCCGTGTAAAAGGAGTGGAACTTCGAGGCGAGGTTTTCGAGATATCCTGTGAGCTTGTTGGTGGCGAAGACTCTTGCGGCGTCTTCCAACACCTTCGGGAACACGGAAAGCTGTAGAACCAAAGCCCTCTCCTTCTCGTTACCGAGACTTTCGAGCCCTTTGCCAGGCATGAAGCTGAAGCCTTTTTCTGAAGCCTTTTTGAAAATACTTCTGATGCGTGCATGGGAATACTGAACGTAGTAGACGGGGTTTTCCTCACTCTTTTTCAACGCCAGATCCATATCGAAGTTGAGATGCGTATTAGCATCTATCATGGAGAAGAAGTACCTTACCGCATCTACTCCTACGGCTTCTACGAGTTCGTCGAGGGTGACGAATTCGCCACGTCTTGTGGACATCTTCACCACCTCGCCACTCCTTTTGAGGGTGACATACTGGTGGAAGATAACGTTGAAGAAACTGTCAGGGATGCCCAGCGCCTTCATGGCTGCTCTCATCCGGGGTTCATGCCCGTGATGGTCACTTCCCCATATGTCGTAAACGCGGGAAAAGCCACGCCTGCACTTGTTGAGGTGATATGCGATGTCGGTCAAGAAGTAGGTGGGACTACCGTCGGAACGCACCAGAACTTTGTCGTCTTCATCGATGAGGGACGATACACGAAACCACACCGCGCCGTCTTTTTCGTAAGTGTATCCTTTCTCTTCAAGAAGATCCAATACTTCTTTCACAGTACCATCTTCTATCAAGCTGGACTCGCTGAAGTACTCGTCGAATTCGATGCCTATGGAGCGTAGTGTGGCTTTCATGGAAGAAAGCATCGACCCCAGTGCATAATGTCTGAAGAATGCTCTCGTTTCGTCATCCCACCGCTCTTTGTAGGCATACTTGACCTCTTCCACGAGTTTTCGAGCTAAGTCAACGAGGTATTCTCCTTTGTATCCGTCTTCAGGTATTTCTAGCCCTTCGGCACCAAGCAGCTCGTTGTAACGTACCCAGAGTGAGTAAGCGAGGAGGTCTATCTGCCGACCGGCATCGTTGATATACATCTCGCGTTGCACGTCGTAACCGTTCCATTCGAATATCCTTGCAAGCACGTCGCCTATGACCGCCTGTCTGCCGTGTCCCACCGTGATGGGTCCTGTGGGGTTAACGCTGGCAAATTCGAACTGGATACGTTCCTTTTTCGGAGGTTGCTTCCCGTATCCTTCTCC
>QNAP01000103.1 GCA_003641795.1 Thermotogae bacterium
CTCACTGTGAGGCCGTTTCTTTTGGCGAATTCTACCAGGATTCTGACAACCTCGGCACAGCTTTTACTTAAAGCAGGAGTAATGCCACTAAGATGCAATACTTTTGCCTTCCGTACATAGTCGTAGTCAATATCGTCTTTCGAAAGTTTTGAAGCTTCAGAAAGCGACCTGTCATAAATGAAACGGTTCTTTCTTGGTGGAGTAGATAGCTCCACAAATGCCAATCCCATTTTACCATCGGACGACCATAGTACACGTGACATGTCGACTCCGGCACTCCTGTATTTTGCTATTGCTAACCGCCCCAGAGGGTTGTCAGGTACTCTAGTAATCAAACCTACTGTGTGCCCCAAACGCGCGAGACCTGCGAGAACATTTGCTTCGGAACCACCGACCAGAATCTCCAAGAGTCTGGCAGTCTCCAAGATGTGATATTTTGGCGGACGAAGTACTACAAGTATCTCTCCAACAGCTACAACTTCCATACGATCACCTCCACTAATTTCGGGGGAGCAAATTAATTGTTCATTTTTCGAGAAGTTCTCACTTCACCCAGTGTGTGATTAGTAACAAAGGCTCTTTTCTTCTGATGTCTTCTCTATCCCACTCCTTTCAACCTAGAAAGTCAATTCTATTCTCGAAAGCACTTCCAAAATTCCCTGGCATGGTTCTAGTAGTAATTCTCTTCAGTGTGCTTCTTCACTTCACCGAGCTGTATTTAATTGCAGCCGAGAAACACCGAATAATCTGAACCTTCCTGGGAAGAAAACTATGCCCATGGCTATGAGGATGAAGATGCTCTAGGCCTTAACGTTAAGGAAAAGCCAATTACGGCACCACTTGCTATTAGGAACGCGAGAGAGATTGGATGTTTCAAGAAAATCATTGGTGAATGCTGACTTATAAGCATAGAACGCCTGAAATTCTCTTCAAGCATAGGGCCCAGGATGAGACCTAATACGAGCGTTACTCTGGGGATCTTAAGCTTTAAAGTTGTCCATCCCAGGAGCCCAAACAACAGCGCTACTATAGCGTCGAATATGATCCCTCTGACACTGATAGATCCCACTAAGCAAAGGATTCCTATTAAAGGATACAGGAGATATCGAGGGGTATTGAGCAATTTTACATAAGCGCGAATAAATATGAATCCGAGTACTAACATCATGACATTTGCTACTCCCAGGGAGGAGAAGATCATATAAAGTGTGATTTTGTGTTCTTGGAAAAGTTTATACCCTGTTTGTAAACCTGCGATTCTTAATGCTCCTAGTAAGACGGCAGCGACACTGTCACCTGGTATGCCAAAGGCGAGCAGCGGTACTAGAGCTCCACCGGTGACTCCGTTGTTAGCTGATTCGGAAGCTGCCACACCTTTTGGGTTTCCCTCGCCGAAACCTATGCTTTCCTTCTTTGACGTATTCTTCGTTAATCCATAGTGCAGAAAAGCCGCTACATTGCCCCCAAGCCCAGGTACCATTCCAACGAAGGTTCCTATCAGACCTCCTCTAAGCATTGTCGGTAATAGGCCTGTGATTTTCTGCCATCTTGGGAGGACAAATCTTCCCAGGGACTCTTTCGTTACGCTGATGTTGTTGCTCTTCGACAAGCTAGACAAGTGGGCGAAGACTTCGCCCAGACCAAAGATTCCGATCATAGCTGGGATGTAGGGAATTCCTTCAAAGAGTTCGAAGAAGCCAAACGTGAACCTGGGGATACCTCCCACAGGGTCTAAGCCAACTGCCGCCAAAAACAGCCCCAGAAAGGCTCCTATAAGGCCTTTTACCATGGAACCACCTGAAACACCTGAGCATATTACGAGGCCTAGTAGTGCTAATGAAAAGTACTCGGGGCTATTGAAAAACAGTGATAGGCGTGCCAGCGGTTCCGAGACAGTGAACAGAAATATCAGACTGACACACGTGCCGACAAACGAAGAGATTGTCGCGATGATCAACGCCTCGCTACCCTTTCCACGCAATGCCATTGAATACCCATCCAACCTTGTAGCCGTTGCTGCGGGAGTTCCAGGAATTCCCACAATGATGGCCGCATAAGACCCTGCCATTAGTGCAGCGTTGTAAATAGCAAGCAGAAGAGCGAAGGCAGGAATTGTGTCTACGTAGAAAGTGATAGGAATCAACAGCGCAATGGTAGAAGTGGCCGTTAAACCAGGTAAAGCACCGACCGTTATGCCAATAAAAGTACCTACTATAATGAAAATGAAAGTTTCAAACACTTTTAGCATTCCCCTCGCCTCCGATGTTTGGCTATACTAATACCTTGAACACCATATTGAATAGCAAGTAAATACCTACGCTTATCCCCAGCGCGATAACGCCAGAGATAACTAATACTTTCTTGCTCAATGTATTTGTGGACACAGCTATTATGATTGCCATGGTGAAATACACAGAGGCAGTTAGAGGAATGAAATGAATATGCGACAGAACCAGCACGTACAACAAGCACAGCCCGCTGAAGAAAGCAGAGGGTGGAAAGCTACGAACGAGTAATTTGCATTTTGCGTGTTTCCTGAAACGAGTGAGTTGTTCTCTTGTTTCTTTGGAGAGCAACAGTGCCACGCCAAGTCCAAACAGGACGATTCCAATAAATGCAGGAAATAAGCCAGGTCCCGTCATTTTCCCTGCAGATGCTCCAAGTTTCACTCCTTGAAATAGCAGCCATATTCCGAACAACGTTGAAAAAGCACCTGTAATGAAGTTACTCACTTTCTTGTACTCTCTCCTTGACAACTTTGAACAGTTTGTATTGCTCTTGCATAAATTTCAGAGAATCTTCTGGGCCAAGATAAAATCTGCCAAAGCGATTCCTATCCATGAACTCGACAAACTGCTCATCTTCATAGACCTTGTGGAACAAATCCGCTAAAAAAGCGACAATGTCTTGCGGTGTGTTCTTGGGAACCATGATCCCTCTCCAGGTTCCAAACGCAATGTCTAAACCCTGCTCGCGTAGTGTGGGAACTCCTGGGAATAATTTACTGCGCTTTTCGCTCATAATGCCGAGGTAGCGTAGTTCACCTTCTTCCACTAGGGAGAGAGCTTCTGCTGCGCTAGTGGTACCAACGTCGATTTCACCAGAAAGCAAGGCTTTTAATTGTGGTGCAGCACCTCCCGGGTATGTAAGGTTTATTACGTAATCTTTTACCCCAGCTGTCACCTCGAAGAGCATTGCTCCTATCCACCATGCAGCTCCAGGGGAGGCTGTTCCGACTTTTACTTTTCCGGGATTTTTCTTAATATAAGTGATAAGCTCGTTCACATCCTTCCAAGGACTACTTGTTTTCACCGTAAGGGACGCTGGGTCTTTGTTCATTATGCAAACAGGCTCAAGATCTTCGTAGGAGATTGGAAAGTTTTGGAAGATCTTCAGTGTCACTATTGGCAGAGCGACTAAGCACAGTGTATACCCATCGGGTCTCGCTTTTGCTACATGAGAAAAGGCCACTCCACCACCGGCACCAGTCATGTTTTGTACAACGATCGGTTGATCGATATACTTCTCCGCAATTTTTGCCATCGCTCTCCCTATCAGGTCAGTTCCACCACCTGCCGAGTAAGGTATTATGAGTGTAATGGGCTCTGTCGGATATTCTGCGAAAGTAGTGAGTTGAGGAATCACTGTCATCACCGCCGCTAAGAAGAACAGAGGAAAAACAAGCTTTCTCATAACCAACTCCCTCCTTTTTCGCTTTCCACCCTCTGTGCAAGGTTCAGGAAAGCCGTCAAAATGTCACTTAAAGAACTCCTAGCTTCTCGAGCTCACTCTTGACTTTTTCATACGTACCACTTGACATTTCCTTCCACGGCTCTCGCAAAGTTCCGGGATTTAAGCCCCTCATTCTAAGCATGGCATAACAAGAAGCTGGTCTAAAACCTTCTATCCCCTGAAGATTCCTGACACGTAACACAAGGAGTTGCTTTTCTGCAGCCGCTTTTAGGTCTCCTCTCATGTATGATTCATAAACATCCACCACGAGTTCTGGAAAAGCATTTGCTGTACCTGCGACTCCTCCTTGCCCACCTAGTTGAAGAGTGGGCAATAGTAAAGCGGCTGTTCCTGTGAAGAATACAAAGTCTGGGTGAGCAGGTTTTACTCTTTCTATATACTCGAACATCTGAGTTAAATTGCCACTGCTGTCCTTTATTCCCTTAATCCCTACATCAGCTAACTTGCTGAGGAGATCCGGTGAAACGTTGTAACCAGTTGTCCTAGGGTTATTGTAAAGGAACACAGGTATACTCACCGAATCAACTAACTTTCTAAAAAAGTTTACTATTTGATCTTCCTTGTAAGCAAACGAGGAGTAATAGAACGGCATCACACTGGCGATAGCTGATGCTCCTGCTTGTTCAGCGTGTCTGGCTAATTCCAAAGCTGTCTTCGTATATGGGCTTCCAACTTGCACGATAACAGGAACTTCCCCATTGACTTCTTCTAGAATAACCTCTGCTACCTTTTTCCGTTCTTCTGCAGTCATTAGAGGGAAGCTACCATAAGAGCCTATTATGAAGAACCCATGTACTTTTCTGTCGAGTAGAAATCTCACAACCTTTTTTTGCTTTCCTGGATCGAAGTTACCATCCGAGTCAAAACTAGTAATTGTAGGAGGATACACTCCGCAGAAAACCTTTCTCGCATTTGCCATCCATAATCCCTCCTTAACTTCAGTGGACCGTATCGGTATATACCGCTATATACTATCTACCATAACCAGAGCAGATTGTCAAGTCACATATATACGAGGAACAAAGAGATATTTGGAGCTATTCCAAGGAACGCACGCGTAAGGAGCAATATCTCTGTATAAAACTGGATAAATATTCGTAATTATGGATATACTCCTGAGGTAGCTCTTAGAGAGGCTTTGAGGAAACAAGAAAAGCTAGATCATTTACGCAATTGGTCTCAATCTATGCATAAATTGGAGTAGTGTCGAATATCTTTGGTGAGGGGGTTGAGCACAAGTATTATATGGTAGTAAAAGGGTTACCGTTACGGATATGGGTAAAGTTTATGGTTCCAACAATCTACATCATTGGAGCGGGGACTATGGTTTGGAAGTTCTTTTCATGTCTTATTCGGACTTTGCAGATTACGCTGAAGAAGGGTCTTGCGTTGCTTGGCACAGAACCATATATTACGAAGGTAAGTACGCTTTACTTTTGCGGTTGTTCCTCTTGGAAGCTATATTATTGTTGTTGATAACACAGGTAAAGGATGGGAAGATACTGACCTTGATTTGGTAAACGATTATGCTGTTTTTGATTTGGTAGCGTATTTTGAGCGGATGTACAGCTGATGCACTTATTCGAACACGCTTACTCTCGCTTCTCTTTCTGTAACGATGGATGCAGACCACGGATCTGGTAAGGTAAGTTGAACTTTAGGGGGTTGAGAATGAGGTGCAAGGTTTTTTGGTTGAACTTGGCAATGTTTTGTGTTTTTGCTCTCTTTCTTGGATGTTCGGGGTCGGAATTTCAATAGATTGCTGATGAAGATGTAGTGGAAGGTTTGAAGGCGCTTGAAAATATTTGGTCGAGCGTAACCAATTCACCACCTCCGACAGCTTACCTCTGTTCGTGGGAAGAAGGCAGTCACCGGATGAGGGTCGCTACTTCTACCGTAGGATCTATATTAGTACGGTAAGGTAAGAGATGTGTTAATCCCTTGCCATCATGAAAAAGGAGGCTGATCCTCCGCAGGAAAATCGTGAAACTGGGTGCCAACGAGGCGGGACTATGAAAGAAAGGAACCTCCTGCGTCAAAGACTTGCGAAAGGCAAAATAAGCTCCGACGAGGCCTTGCTCTACTTTTCCCAGATCAAAGACTTCAAGGATACCGAGTTTGTGATGGTGAAAGTCAGAGTAGGAAGAAGCACTTTGAGCACCATCAAAATGCCAGTGAAAGAGGTAGGTTTACTCCCCTCTTTACTCTCCCTCCTTTTAGAGTCAGCAGGTTACAGCGTGCCTCCAGGAAAAGTGTCTACCGAACAGTTTCCGACGAAGGTGACGTTCACGGTAGATGAACAAGGAACGGAAATAGCAGTAGAGATGATAGGGTGTCTCAAAAATCAGTAACAACCAACAATATCAGCGACCTTTCTGGGGAGGTGATTGTTCAGGAGATTGAACATAACATAGAGGAAGAAGTGGTGAAACCCACACGCTCACACAACTTGCACTCGCTTTTTCCCTCCTTCGCATCCACAAAACGACCCACGCGAAGAAATAGAGATAGGGATTTCACATTGCAGAATGCTGTTGTGCTCCGCTTTCTTCCTCGCTCGCACTCACAA
>QNAP01000104.1 GCA_003641795.1 Thermotogae bacterium
CATCTAAGGCTTTCTTTGGATCGACACCTTGAAAAACCGCGGCACTCATCGCTTGAAAGATGGCATCGGATACTTGAGACCACTCCGGGATAGCAGGTCGCACGCGGGCAACAGACGCTATTTTCATGTAAAAATCAAAGAATTCAATGGACTTAGACAACTCGGCACGATCAACTCCGGCGCGAACAGGCACGCGAGCCAACGCAGCGTAGTATTCCGTCATTACATCAGCTCGCAGGAAGGTTAAAAGCACTCTTACCGCTGTTTCGTAGCGCTTTGGTGCTTTGTCTTTGATTAAAGCGGGCATGGACATGATCCAACCACCAGCCAATGTTATCGGTGTCTTACCTGGTTCGGAAACAGGTAGAGGCAGCACAGCTATCCGCTGCTGGCGTTCTTGAGGCGTCGTGCCGGGGAATCGACTTTCACTTGCGGCCCAATTCCCGTGGGGGAAAACAGCCCACTTACGCTGAGCAAAATCGTCACCCCAAAAAGTTTCCGTTTGTGGGTCTATCCCTCCTTTTACGCGATCCACCAGGAACTGCAAGGCCTTTACACCCGCTTCACTGTTGAATGCGGGTTCAAATTTGCCGTCCCTCTCGACGAGAATTTCGCCACCTTCTTGCCATAGGTAGGGGAAGAATTCGAAATCCGGGGCCCAACTTCCTGCCATATCCAGCCAGCAACCACCGATCCCCTTCTTCGCCAGCACAGCTTTGAGTTTCTGAGACGCGGCGATGAACGTATCCCAATACAATAGATCACCCGGGTTAACCCCGGCCTCTTGGAGCAGATCTGGCCAGTAGAATGTCACACGCACATCGGTGTCGTACCACAGACCGTAGTACCTTCCGCTCGCGGGAGGCCACTGGGAGCCTTCACGAAATGCCCAGAACCAGTCTTTAGCAACAGGTGCTACCACATCGGTCAAATCTGCCAAAAAGCCTCCTTCGGCGAACTCACCGAGCCAAATGGAGTCGACCATAACAATATCTGGGGCAACATCTGGATCTTGGGCCAAAAGCGTCGTTTGGAGCTTCGAACGCAACTCACCGTAAGGAAACTCCTGGATCTTCAAATCCACCCCGGTGAGTCTTTCCACCAAGCTTTCGACGGCTTCAAGGCCATAGCCCTCCGACTGCCAAACTACCACTACGGGTTTCTGCGCCGCTAACACACCTACACCCGCGACTAACAGCACTGTAACCAAGGTCATACAGAACCATCGGTGAACACCCTTCATCTCGACATCCCTCCTAAGAAAAATGTTTTGATAAAACCTCTTGTGATTTATTAGTAGAAGCAACTTCCATCTTGAAAACTGGTATATACAACCATTTGAGTGGATCGAAGGCTTTTATGATACGAATTTACACGCAACCGTTTATGACGAGAACGGGAATGCATTGTACTTGACCAAAATACAAGCAAAATCGTTTTGTGCTCAGTCATATCGCTAAACTATTGTGAGCATATCATAACGTGACATGGGAAGCAAGTCGGATATCAAAGGATTATACTTGTATATATAAGATTATAGATGATTAAATGGCGAATTCTTTCGCTTCCTCATCCTTACTGGTTTTTTTGCAAAAACCGCACGTACGAAAATTCAACCTCTGTTTCAATTCCACTTTTCGCCACTTTCCGTAGTTCCAATCTTTCGGCGCGTGGGAACTGGCCTTGCGGAGTGCCAAGCAAGCTGCGGGTAAAAACACATTGAAACTGCTAGATACGGTGGAGAATTATCTATACCTTACCTCTCAACAAGCTTTCTTTCACACTCTCTCGGCTCTTGATCTTGGGATAATGTTCGTGTATAATTGATTCGTATTGTGAATCTTTCGATAATTGAACATAGTGGTGGTGAACGAGTGAACAGGAAGAAGATATTGATGGCGCTTGGTTTTCTGATTTTCATCACCTTGGTTCTTGGTTTTCTGGCCTTTTCAAGATTGGACGTGTCTTCCACTCTTTCGATCTTGCCAGAGAACGATCCTGCCATGGAAGAGTTGAAGTTGGTGAAAACGCTCTTTCCAGAAGAGGGAATCATTCTCTGTATTCTGGATCTGAAACCTGAGATAGATGGAACGATACTTGAAAATGAGCAAGCCATTGAAGAGATCAAGAACCTGGTACAAGTTTTAGAAGGCAAGAAATCTGTGGAGAACGTGGATTCTATACTGGAAGCCTCCAAGTTGGAAGTGAAAGGATTCAACATTAGGGATAGAAAATACCTTGAAAGCGACCCACAAGAAATGTTGGAGGATCCATTCTATGTTGGAAATGTCATAAGCAAGGATGGCAGAACTACTGCTCTGATCGTACGCTTGAAAGAATACGACTCAGAACTCGTAGAAGAGCTGAAAAAACTTGAGTTGGAAAGCTTTCAAAAAGCAATCACGGGACAACCCGTAGTGGACTTCGAGCTCGACCGCTCCGTGTGGATTCTTTCCACAGTCTACCCGCTTCTGCTCTTTCTGCTGATCTGTGGAATCTACTATCTCAAGCTCAAAAACGTCACTGCGGCTATTCTTCCGCCGTTAGCGGCCGTTCTGGCTTCGATATGGGTCTACGAACTTGTGGGTATAGTGGGAATTCCTCTCAACATACTGGTAGCCACGGTGGGTATCTTCTTGATAATCATCACCTCCGCATACGGTTTACACTACGTGGATAGATTGACGTTTCATTTGAAAAATTCTCCAGTTGGTGTCGCGATAAAGAAAGCCACAAGGGACGAGTGGCGCCCCATATTTCTTTCAGCTGTTACCACCTCTCTGGCGTTTCTCTCGTTTCTCTTCACGCCTTTGAAGGCTTTCAAACAACTTGGAATCCTTGTTTCAATTGGAATCTTCCTGAGTTTGGTGGTCGTCTTTGCGGTGATACCCATGGTGGCCATGCTGGTGAATCTGCACTCTCGCAATCCGAAAAAGGTTTCGTCTCGAGAGAGACGCCGTTTTCTAAGTTTCAGCGCGAGAAGACACTGGCGTCGCTGGTTTATACTGGCCTCATTGATCATGCTTTTCTCGTCGATATGGACTATTCCCCATATAGAGGCGAATTTTGATAGCTTCGGCTATTTCCGTGGTAATTCCCAGATTCGTTTAGCTGCGCAGAAAGCTATAAGAAGTTTCGGATGGGCTGTTCCGCTTTACGTGGTCGTTGAAAAACCGTCACCGTTCACGGTGGAAGATCAAAAGAATCTGATTAGCTTTGTAGAACGGATAGAAAAGCTTGAAGGAGTCGCGGGCACTATAAGTGCCCTCGATTTCTGGAGATACTACTCTATACCACTCCCCTTGGTTCAGGTTCTTTCGAGAACCACAGATCAGCTTTCAGAGCTTTTGAATGGCAACGCTTTAAGGATAACGGTGAAGGCACCTTTCACTGATTCGAAAAGTTTTCAGACATTAGCGGAAAAGATAGAATCTATCGGCTCTTCCCTTCCGCGAGATCTCCGTTTGCATGTAGCAGGTGAGCCTTTGGTCATGGCATCTCTCAACGAAAAGATCTTGGAAAGTCAGGTAAGCTCGGTACTTTTCACCCTTCTGTTCATATTCGTCCTGATGTTGATCATCTTTAAAAAGCTTTCCAAAAGTTTTCTTGCGATTTCCCCTGTTGTGTTGACTCTGGTCTTCAATTTTTTCTTCATGTCCGTGACAAATATCTGGTTGGAGATCTCCACAAGCATCGTTGCGAGCATACTTGCCGGGCTGGTGATCGACTATTCAATACACCTTATGGAAGCGAAAAATCACGGAATAGAAACTAAGGAACAAGTGATCCCCGTGATAATCAGCAACAGCATAGGACTGGCTTTAGGTTTCTTGACGCTGGTGCTTTCTCCCGTTGCACTTTATGCCCGCCTGGGTACTCTTATTGCTTTCGGAACGGGATTCGGAGCATTGGCTGTTATTCTTTTAGTGGATGGGTGAACGGTTGATCATTGTACCGCCAGCGTGATAGCGAATATATGCATGGTTGGCAAAAGCGGCAGCTCAATGGCGCTAAGTGGAAAATCGTCTGTTTCCATTTCCCAGACGTACAGTTTGGGAGATATGAACTGTTTTTGGCCATCGGCGAGGTAGCGATACTTCATTTTGAGTGCCGTACGTTCGCCAAATACGGGAGAACCACACCAATCTGAAAATGCAATCCTTTTCTCCACGCACTCAGAATCTCCGAGCAAAATAAGATTGGCTTCGTAATCTCCGTGATCTGAGGAGCCGAGCATGTAGATCTTACACACCTTAACAGAGGTTCCCAGCTCTATTCTCTGTCCCGAGCATACGATGTTGTCTTCTCCTGAACTTTTCTCCGATATTTTGAAGGGTATATCTTGATAAAGAAAAATGCTGTCGTTGATTTGTTTTTCCATCTCTTCCCAGCTGTAGCATGAACCCACAACACCGTCGGGATTATCAAAATTTCCATGCTTTCTTTCGCGTATTATACCGTCGTTGTTGAAAATGGGGGTGAGATCGAGCAAGAGGTAACCTTCTCTTTCTTCAAACGATGCTCTGACTCCAGTGAGGACCTTTTCAGTTTGAAAATCTGACCACTTCACCTCTTGAACTGTTTTTCCGTTGAATTGATAAGTCTTGCCTCCGATCTCGAAGATGAGAAACGGATGATCGCTCACGATCAAGATCTGGTCCACGGTCACTCCTCCGTCTAAAGGTTTGATGTAGAGTGTAAGCCGCTGTTCCTTCGCTGTTTCCGCGGGCAGAGAATTCGCTAATTCCACCAATGAAGCCCTTTGAGGAAGTTCAATCTCCTTCTCACTCTTTGAATCACCCATACTTATCTTTACAATGGCTCTACCACTTCCTTTTAAAAACGCGAAGACACGTAGATTGCCTTTGAATGTTCGCAGACGTGTTCGAAGTCTGAGAAAACTGTCGGTAGAAAGGCTCACATTTCCAGAGAGATCTAACTCATAGCTGGATATACCCGTTTCCATCTTCTCCGCTTCCAACAGTTGGACGCCCCAAGCGGCAATTCTCTGACTCTTGGCGAATCTTGAAAACTTACTGAGCTCGTTCAGTTTCGCCAAAGCCCTCAACGCACAAACGGTGGACTCCGCTCCGGCGTTTTTGTTTATATACACAGAATGGAGACCGTCGTACCCTTCACCGTTGGGACCGATCATGGACTGACCGAGTACGTTGTTTCCCAAGAAGAACCCGCCAGCCAAGGCCGCCATAACTGCATATCTATCTTCTTTTGTTGCCTTAAAGAGTTCCGCAAGACCCGAAACCATGCATTCTGCGGCATAGCTCAATTGCGGGTAAAGCCGCACGTACTCTTCTACATGGTAGATTGGGCCTACAATGAGCAGCTTCATGTAGAGTTCGTCGGCGTAGAGACGGGCGGTGTCAAGGTATTTTTCTTTTTTTGTTATATTGTAGAGTTTTACAAAGGCCTCCACATGTCTGCTACCCCAGCCGTGCCAGGCGAAATGCTCTTTCCCTTCGTTTATCGCGCCGGCGAAAGGTCCTTCGGAGATCTGTTTCTGGATCATAGCGTTGGCGATCTTTTCAGCCAGCCTGAGATATCGAGGTTCTCTCGTCTTCTCATAAAGTTCGCAAAGTCCCAAAACGAAGGCGGAGGAAATATCGGTGTATCCATGAAGCAGTCCATCGCTCAGGTAACGTTCCAGAACATCGACAACCTTTCTGGAGCTTTCTTCGAGAAGATGCGAGAATGCTGGATTGATTTCCTTGTATACGTTCGAGCCGAGCGCCGTGGCCCACAGAGCTCTTACTGCCCACCAATTGCCAGATTTCCTGCTTGTAGGGCCAACGCGGTTTATCTTCCCGTTTTCTTCAACAAAGTTGTAGTAATCTCCATCGTTGGTTTGCATAGCCAGTACGAATTCGAGAGCTTCTTTTGCTCGAGTTTCGTAGAAGTCGTTCCTTTCGCGCCTGAGAAGCTCGAGATAGAAGATCGCGACTCTGGCAACATCATCTACACAAGTTACGCCTTCACCGGTGGCGGGGACTTTGACGTACTGTGAGCCTTGACGTTCAGCGTAGACCCAGTAACCGATGAGCTTCTTTCCTTCTACGGTGAACGTATCTCGAAGGAACTCCAAGTGATTGAGGTTTAACTCTACTGCCCACACAAAGAGTGGAAAGAAAACACACAAAAACGTGAGGAAAGATACTTTTCCTCGCATGTGATCAACCTCCGAAAGCTGGAGACCCCAGATGGGACCTCCAGCGAAATTCGGGATTCTAAAAGCACTCTCACTTAGAAATCGAAACGTTTTGGAA
>QNAP01000105.1 GCA_003641795.1 Thermotogae bacterium
AGATGGTGAAGCTGGTTTTGGGGAGCGCTGGCAGAAGTTTGGCCATAACCACCTTCGATTTTTCCTCACCGGCTCGAGTGGAACTCGTGGAAGAACTCTCTGAAAAGGCTCCTCAAACCTTCCGGGTGTTCGAAATGGAGACCGATACCTTACAAGAAAGAGTTGCCGAGGCGAGGTTTTTCATTTACGCCGCCTTTGCGGAAGCTCAAGATCTGGGTATCATGGACGAGATTCCCCAGCTCCCGTTGGGACTGCTGGAAACCGATATAGTAAAGGTAGTGCAAGCCTTGGATGTGCCCGTGGGAGAAATCTTCGCTCAAGCTGTAACCGAAAAGGAGTACGACCGTTTGAAGAGGACCTTCGAGATCACAGGCGATGTGAACTACAGACGGATGGACTTTGTAGAGCTGCTTGGAAAACTCAAAGGGCAAACGGCCAATTTTGCACAGCTTGTGCTCCCAAACGCTGACTTTTCCCAATTCACCCAGCCTGTTGGTTACTATAAACTCCAACTGATGGCATGGCGTCTTCTGGAAGATATGGGAAACGGTTTGAGTAGATCCTTGGTGAATGAAAGAGCGAGGAAGATGCTCGATCTTGTGGGAGATGTTGGAGAGTTGACCCCCATCATGGCGGACCTCAAGAGGACTCTCGAAGATTTTCTCGAAGGTGGTACAGAGGATGATCTCTTGATGACTCTCTACGATTTCACCATGGGATCGCCAAAAGAGATGGTATCTCCCGCAGTTTCGGCCGTGAAAAGAGTAGAGCTGAAGCAGCACGAGGCACGGAAAGAGTTAGTGAAACTTTACGATCACATGGCTGTCAGGTCGTTGTTGGGCATTTCCCACCCGTTACCCCCTTCAAGATGGCACTGGCTCGGCACCGATCCGAATGGTAGAGATATCTTCATCCAGCTCATGTACAGCACTCCGAGCGAATTCGCCTTGGGTGTGCTCGCAGCCATCATAACCGTCACGATCGGTACCATAATCGGAACAGTATCAGCCTTCTATGGAGGGATGGTGGACAGCTTCTTCATGAGACTTGCAGACATCATGTTACTCTTCCCAGGCATTGCGTTTCTGATCGTTCTCAGTGGTTTCATGGAGATGAACCTGATAAGATTAGCCATAGTCTTGGGGTTGTTGAGTGGTTTTGGAGGTATTACCCTCGTGCTGAAGGCTCAGGCGCTCACTATAAAGGTGAAGCCCTTCATAGAAGCTGCCCGTGTTGCCGGTGGTTCCAACGCTTACATCATTTTCAATCACATCGTGCCCAATGTCATGCCACTATCGTTCCTTTACATGATGTTCAGTGTGACCAGCGCGGTTTTCTCTGAAGCGGTCCTGAGCTTCTTTGGACTCTTGAAGATTCGAATGAGTTGGGGCATTATGATAAACACGGTTTGGAGTTCGGGTTATCTCTCTTCCGGTCAAGCCATAGGGGCATATTGGTGGCTTTGGATACCAGCGGGTGGAGCCATTACCTTGCTGTGTTCGGCTTTCTACTTCTTGGGTAGAGGGCTGGAAGAGATAGTCAACCCGAGACTCAGGAAGAGGTGATCACGTTGCCATTGCTGTCGGTGAACGATCTGGTGATGTATTACAAGACCAAGATGGGTTACGTCAGGGCGGTGGACGGGATAAGTTTTACCCTTGATCGGGGGGAAAGCCTTGGTATCGTTGGAGAATCGGGTTGTGGTAAGACGTCCATCTCCATGACACTTCTGAGGCTTCTTCCCGAGAACGGGGAGTTTCAACGGGGACACGTGTATTTTGACGATGGATCGGGGCCTGTGGATTTGATCGGTCTTCCCGAACACGAGATGCGGAAATACAGATGGAAGGGTATATCCATGGTCTTCCAAGCTGCTATGAACTCCTTGAACCCCGTTTATACTGTGGGGGACCAGATCATGGAGGCGATACTCAACCACTATCCCGACACCTCTTTTGATGAAGCGCGCGCTAAGGTTGCAGAGCTATTCAAACTGGTGGGGCTTGACCCCAAGCGCATGGATCAATATCCACATCAGTACAGTGGAGGAATGAAGCAACGAGCTGTTATCGCGCTGGCTCTCTCATGCGACCCCAAGATAATCATTGCAGATGAACCCACAACTGCTCTCGATGTTATCGTTCAAGACAGGATTTTGAAGGAGATGAAGAGGATACAGAGAAAGCTCAACATGGGGATGATTTACATATCTCACGACATAGCCGTTATCGCCGAGGTAAGCGATAAGATCGCGGTGATGTACGCTGGGAAGTTTGTCGAGCTCGCCGATTCGGTGACCATTTTCAAGCGTCCACGGCATCCGTACACCTTCGGTTTGATGTCTTCGTTCCCCAGCATCACCGGTGAGAAGAAGAAACTCTTCACCATTCCCGGCGAACCTCCCAACTTGCTCAACCCGCCACCCGGTTGTAGATTTGCCCCGAGGTGTCCCAATGCCACCAAGAAGTGTTCAGAAGAGGAACCGAACTTCATTGAAATAGAGCCGGGGCACTTCTTAGCGTGTTGGAATCCAATAAAGCAAGAAGGTGAGCGAGCATGAATGGCGAATACATACTCGAAGTCAGGAATCTCAAGAAATACTTTCCTGCGGATCGCGGTCTTTTTGGGCGGGTCCGGCATTTCGTTCATGCAGTGGATGAAGTCTCCTTTGAAATAAAGCATGGTGAATCTTTGGGGCTTGTCGGAGAGTCGGGTTGTGGCAAAACGACCACGGGCAAGGTGATAGTGAAACTGGAAGAACCCACCAGTGGAGAGCTCTTTCTCAGTGGTGAAAACGTTGGAAAGTATGTGGGACCCAGAAAAAGGGACTATCACCGCAAGGTCCAGATGATCTTCCAGGATCCCTACGAATCTTTGAACCCGCGTATGACCATATTCGATATAATCGCCGAGCCACTCAACATACATGGAATAGGCAATCTCAAAGAAAGGGAAGAGCGTGTGGCAGACCTCTTGCAGGAAGTGGGACTCACACCTCCGTCTTCTTTCATGTGGCGCTATCCTCACGAACTTTCCGGGGGGCAGCGTCAACGTGTTGCCATCGCCAGGGCGTTGGTTTTGAACCCGACTTTTGTGGTCGCGGATGAGCCCACTTCCATGCTCGATGTGTCTATAAGGACGGGGATCATGGACCTCATGATGGAGCTCAGACAAGCCCACGACATGAGCTATCTCTACATCACACACGATCTGGCGGTAGCGCGCTACATGTGTGAGAGAATAGCGGTCATGTATTTGGGCAAGATCGTGGAGATCTCCGAGACTGAAGAACTTCTCAGTAATCCCCTTCATCCGTATACCCGTGCACTTTTAACGGCGGTGCCAGTACCGGATCCCGAGTTCTCCCGGGGAGAACCGGAGATCATGGGAAGTGTCACGAAACCTATCGACCCACCTCCCAGATGTAGGTTCTACGACCGCTGTCCCATACGCACCAAAGATTGCGAGACTTCGGATCATCCACCGCTTGTAGAGATTCTGCCGGGTCATTTCGTCGCATGTTATGAAGTGGAAAAACGAAAACAGGGGTGAGGCACATGACACGCAGATATTCACCATCTCGGAGCGAGCAAATAGCGGTTCGAACTCACCCGACTACGTAATGGTGATGAATTCCTTACGCTCACACAACATCACGAGCGCCGAGAGAGCATCCATACAAAACGACCTCGAAGCCGCATGGACGCGGCTGAGAGCGAAGCAGAAGCAGGACGCTGAACTTCGCGTGGGTCGTTTTGTGGATGCGAACGAGGAGAAAAGCGAGTGTTGACTGTGTGAGCGTGAGGAATTCTAAGGGGGAGGAAGAGAAAAAACTCGCTACATCCGTGTAGCTCGGTGCCCGTTTGTACGAGTGCTCGCATCGGCGCTACGCAAGACAAGCATTCTGCGATGTAAAATTAAAAGATAATCTGGTAAGTATCCTCATATAATTGTGCAAAAACGGGGTGAGAGATTGAAGCGGATCTTGTTGCTTGTAGTGTTGATAGCCTGCGGAGTGATCGCATGGATTGGCATAATCTTGGGTATGGATAACTTCAGGGTCCATGCCCGGGCCATTTCCTCCGGCATCGTGGAGATGCGGGTTGACTTTATCGGATTCAAAGGTGTCGTCGCCGAGTTTCGAGGCTCTCTGAACCCCGTCCTCGGTAACGGGTCCATAGAGGTGGAACCCGAGTATCTCCAACTGACAGCTTCTGACGGACGCGGAGGGTACTACGGAAGTCAGATAGTGAATTTTCACATGACCGATCCCGAAGATTTCGTCATAACCATCGCTGGAGGATATGGAGCCAGCCTGAAAAGACGCATTGAGTCCGGTATCGACGACGGAGAAACCGTGAAGTTCTCAGGAATACTCCGTCTGAAGCTCAAAACGGGGAAGTTCCCCGTTGAGGTAGCTTACCCGGTGTCTTCTCAATGTGAGGTGGAACTGTGATGCGCTTTTTCAAAGCACTCTTCTTCATTGCTATAGCGGCTTCGGTTATGACTTACGGTGAGCTGGGATGGCAGTTCAAAGACTTCTTTGTGTTTTATTTTCCCTGGTTGCCGGAACTCATGCTTCTCTTCGTTTGTGTCGTGGCAGGTTGGCTCTTCGACAAACTCTTCCATTTTCTTGTGAGCATGGTGTTTTCTGCTGTTGCTTCGGTGGTGGTATCGCTCACGCTTGTCACTATCACCGTGGGCAATCCCGTGTATTCACACCTTTTGGGATACGGGGTGATCAAGGGTTCCGTTGCCTTGGCGTTCGTCTACCTTGTGATCTGTTCCATTGTGGGTTCCATCAGCGTTATGAGCCTTGGAAAGAACGACAAGATCACATGATTCCCGTGATGCAAAATGTTCTTCCCAATGGCTGAAGTGTATCCGAGTGGTGACGAGGTGAAAGTTTGAACGAGAAGAGGGACTTCATTGACACAGTCAGGATAAGGGTGAAAGCAGGCAAAGGTGGAGACGGAGCGGTGAGCTTCAGAAGGGAGAAATACGTCCCTCGGGGTGGCCCCGATGGGGGGGATGGTGGGGATGGAGGAAGTGTTTTTCTTCGCGCCACCAGCTCTAAAAACACGCTTGCAGAGTTGTACGGTGTGAAGATCGTGAAGGCTGGAAATGGCGAAAGCGGTGCGGGCAAGAAAAGGCATGGCAGCAAAGGGAAGGATGTTATCGTAGACGTCCCGGTGGGGACCGTGGTAAAAGATGTGGAGACCGGCGAGGTCATTGCAGACCTTTCGTGGGATGGTCAAATCGTTTGTGTCGCTGCAGGTGGAAAGGGAGGACGCGGAAACGCCCGATTCGCCACTCCCGTTATGCGTGCTCCAAGAATCGCCGAGAAAGGAGAAGAGGGAGAAGAGAGGGGGCTCGTGCTGGAGCTTAAACTCCTCGCTGATGTAGGGCTCGTCGGCTATCCCAATGTGGGTAAATCCAGCTTGATAGCAGCCATCAGCAACGCCCACCCCAAGATCGCGGATTATCCGTTTACCACACTGGTTCCCAATTTAGGGGTCGTGAAGTTTCGTGACAAATCTATAGTCGTGGCCGACATACCCGGGCTGATCGAGGGAGCCCATCGCGGGGCTGGCCTTGGAGATGTTTTCTTAAGGCATGTGGAGCGTTGCGAGCTTCTCGTCCATGTGCTGGATGCCTCCAGGGAAGACCCCGTGGACGATTGGAGAAAGCTGCGTCGGGAACTGGAAAGCTTTCATCCAAGCCTTGCGGCAAAGCCTGAGGTCATCGTGCTGAACAAGATAGATCTTCTATCTCCAGAGCGGGTCGAAGACCTCGTGAACGCCGTATCTAAAGCCACTGGAAAAGAAGTGATACCCATTTCGGCCCTCCGAAGGATCAACATAGAGGAATTCAAAAAGATGTTGGAAGGGCTGCTTCCCAAAAAAATGGAGCACCCCGCTTCCACAAATGTGGGAGGAAAGCTCCCAAAAGTGGCGCCGAAGAGACTCGCGTTCCCGGAAGATCCAGAGCTTCGGGTGCGCAAAATCGCGGAAGACGAATATGTTTTGGAGGGTAATCTCGTGGAGTACCTACTGAAAAGGTATAAAGCTGAATACAGAGATTCTATGCGTGAAATCCTGCAAACACTGGAACGGTTTGGTGCTTCGAAGCAGCTCAGGGAGCATGGTGCGAAAACCGGTGATACCGTTTACCTTTCCGAAAACGGGCCCATG
>QNAP01000106.1 GCA_003641795.1 Thermotogae bacterium
GTTGCCATCCAGTTCTGAATCGATACGAGATGCTGCATAGCTTCAATAAGATGGAAGATTTTAAGTTGCCCTTGTCGTAATAAGCCTTTCTTCTACCTCTGCCTTGTTTGTTAAGGGGGTTGGAAGGCAAAAACTTGTCCAACAGCTCAATGATCTTTACAATATCGCTTTTTGAAAGTTATTATGGTACTATTCATTTGTGCTTTCTTTCTTGTTTTGAGGTATTTCAATGGTACTGCCACTGAATGTGGGAGGCCCACTTTTTCGTGACATCCTAATTCTTTTTAGGCTTTTGTTTCATCAGCTTCACGGCCAGAGTGTATTCTTGAATCGCATCTTCGTACATACCCAAGGATTCATAGAGCCTACCAAGTTTCAAATGCAACTCTCCATTGGCGGGGTCTCTTTGGATCTTCTGGATCAACAGCTTCAACTGAAGCTTCCTCAGTCTGAACGCTGTATAAAACCAATATCTTACTGGAGGCAGTATCAAGGCTGTGATTCCAGCAAGCAGGACGAACCAGATCGGAGATACCGTTCGCGGCCTCGATTTTCCTCTATTTGACTTATCTGGTTCCGTTCCTGCAGGAGCGATAGAGCTTTGTGGAGATAATCGTGAGAGAAGGTCGTAATACTCTTTCCTCAGCAACGGATCCGAAACGTTTAACAGGGAGGGTAACCCTTCAACACGGATCGTGCTGGGGTCTTTCACAGATTCGAGTCTCTTCTTTAGCATGTCGAAGAGTGTCGCTATGAGATCCCTGAGCAGCTTTTTCTTGGTTTTTAATTTATCGTGTTTCTCGAGTATTTCGGGCAGTTCGGCGATCACTTTCTTCACGTCTTCCTCTGTGCCTAACATTACTTTTCCTGTGGCTTCTGTAACGGTCAGCTTGGTGGCCATGTATTCTCTGATGAGCTGCACCACCATCCCTTTCCCTTTCAGATGCTTGGCGAGCAGCTCTATCTTGGGATAATCTGCCTCGTCTAACCTTTCGATTTCCGCTTCGAAATCCGACCAAAACCTTTCAAACCACGTATCTCCAAAGAGTGCAGAAATGAACGCACTGAAGACCTCATCGAAGAGTAACGGTATGCGGAGGGCGTTTTTCAAACTCCAACTGATGGAAGGATATATGTCGATCTTCGGTGTTTGCGAGAGTAACCCGTCCACGAGTGCCAAATTCTTCAATTTGGTGAGACATTCCGCATTTGGCGAAAGAAGACACTCTTTTATCGCTTCATCCACTTGTGGAAAGATGATCTTCAAAAGCTTCGGATCGCTTAACTTCAATTTTCTTCCAAAGCGCGAGAGTTCGATAAGAAATGCATCGAAATCTTGCGCACAAACGGTACGGAAGAGTTCTTCCCGCAGTTCGTTGCGAAGCTCTCTCTTTGCATAGATGACTCTGCCAACCGCCGCGATGTCCCGGTAAGCGGGACGGTTTTTCAATACGTATGCAATAAACTGGTCCACCGATTCTTCTAAGGTTGTGGGGAGTTTAGAGAGCATGAAGATCTCGTTCAAGTCCAGGGCCAAGGCCGCAACGCTTAGCAAAACCGCGATAAGAAAGACAAATAACTTTCTCATCTTTCTTTACGCCTTCTCGAAGAAAGGTTTCACGAATTCCATCCAGTAATCCCGTGCAACGATGGCAATGGGAACAGCGATGAACGCTCCCGCTACTCCGAAAAGTTCTGTGACCAGGATTATCGCTAAAATCATTATTATGGGGTTTAATCGAGAGTATCCGTACATGATCTTCAAAAAGATCACGAAAGCCGTTCCGTGAACGACTAGAGTGATGACCAAAAACCAGACTAACAGAGAGGCTCCAGCCGGTATTACAACCACAAGCATTGGGATCATTTCGAGAAAGACGCCCACGATGGGAATATAGTTCGTTAGAAATGCCCACGCACCAAGTGTCAAATAGTAATCGATACCCGCGATTTTGAGAAACGTCCCCATGGATATAGCGGTAAAGATGGCAGTCACAGTTACCGCTACAATGTAACGCTGAAGACTTATGTAAGTAAGCTCCACGAACCTTCCAACATCTTCGCGAGTTCTACGTGGGAAGAAGATCTTGAGGCTCTGCCTCACTTGCTCGATATAGAAAGCTCCGTAAACACTGCAGAGCACCGCGAAAAAGATGAAACTGATCACTCCTGGTATCTGTCCCGGAAGTTGGGTGAGAAAGCCAGTAGCCAAGTCCACCAGTTTAGGTTCAATGGCCTGAGCCAAATTGCTCACAATATCTTTGAGGTTGGGATACTCTCGGAAGAGTTTTAGCTCCTCCCACGGCTGTTTTTCGAAGAAATCGCGCATCACGGTGATGAGAGCGTTACTCTCCTTGAGTATCGACGGTGTGAGGGTAACCGTCACCAGGACGAGAAAACTATAGAAGACCACGAGGGCCAGAACTATACTCGCTCTACGATTCTTGACGACTTTTTGAAAGAATCTTCCCATGGGGTCCACCAAAAGCACAATGGCGGTTGCAGCCACCACGATACCGAAGACGCGTTTGAACACCAACCCCAGAATGAAGAAAAGGATCCCGTAGGTGCAGATGAATACCGCAGCGTAGAACTTAGTGCTCTTCCACCACTCAGAAGTCATAGATCACTCTCCTCTGTCCCATGGGTACTTCGAATTCTTTTCTTAAAACCTCACGGTCTTCCGTCCACCCGAGTAGAACCATCAGTTTAATACGCGCCTTTTGTCCAGAGACTTCTTGGCCGAGAATCACACCCCTTTTTTTTAAATCAGCTCCTCCACCGCGGTAGGCATACACGTCGAGTACTCGCCCCTTGGGACACCTTGACACCAGTATCACTGGCATTCCCAAAGAATTTACGAGATATTCCATAGCGTCAGCAACGGGTGGGGGCACGTTGCCTCGTCCGAATCCCTCCACCACCACTGCTCTGTATTCAAGAGCTGGCAGCAGTCTCAGTATTTCGCCATTGTCCCCCGTAAAAGTCTTTATTAAGGCGACTCTCTCTTCGATACTGTCGATCTCGTACGATCTTCGAACAAGTGATTTTCTAAAGAAGATCACTGTGTCTTCATCAACAATACCGAGGGGACCGTATCCAGGCGATTCGAACGTTGCCACGTTGCTCGTGTAGGTTTTTGTAACCTCCCTCGCTGCGTGGATTTCGTCGTTGAGCAGAACCATAGTACCGTGCCCTTTTGCTGTAGGGGACGCCGCAACACGAACGGAAGAGAGCACGTTCCTTGGACCGTCCGTGCCGAGCTCGTTTATATTCCTCATGGAAGCAGTCATCACGACGGGTTTCTCTGAAACCACGGTGAGATCCAAGAAATAGGCAGTCTCTTCTAACGTGTCCGTACCGTGGGTCACCACAACCCCCGCCACATCTTCTTCTTGGAGCTTCTCGTTCACCAAACGCGAAAGATCAAACATCATCTTTGGAGTCATGTAGGGACTGGGAACGTTTGAAAACTCAACTATCTCGATCTCAGCGATTTCTGAAAGTCCTTGGATTTCGTCTATCATGGCGTTACCTTGGGCAAAGGGAACAACCTTCCCATCTGGTGCTTTTACCATCGCTATGGTCCCACCACAAGCCACTATAACCACTTTCTTGCTCCTGGCGTTCGTATAGACCCCCCACTTTGAGAATCAAAGTGTCTTGCTGAAGTAGTCCAGAACTTCTTCGAGTTCCGCCAGTTTTGAATCCACTTCACCGGTCTCCACGGCGTCTCTAACGCACGTTTCAATGTGCTGTTTCAAAACTTTGTTATGAGCCTTTTTTAGGTGCGCGATCGTTGCCAAGATTTGCTTGGATATGTCGATACAGTACCTATCTTCTTCTGCCATACGTATGGCTGACTCTATCTGACCTTTAGCCGCTTTTAAATCCCGCAAGGCCTTCTCGTGTTTCAATGTGTGAGACCCTCCCTTTCGGCTACTCTATCCGGTGAACGAAGAGGCCACTACGCAACTTTGGTTCGAACCACGTTGACTTGGGGGGCATGATCATACCAGCATCTGCTACCCGTATGAGATCTTCGATTTGCGTGGGGTACAAAGAAAAAGCGACAGAGTACTTCCCACTGTCGACCAACTCTTTCAGATACTCCACACCCTTTATACCTCCAACGAAATCTATACGAGGATCCTTGCGTGGGTTCTCGATACCGAGAACGGGCTGGAGGAGGTTTTTTAGCAGTATTTGGACATCGAGAGAATCCACTGGATCGGAAGGATCGAAACTCCCCTCTCGAGGTTCCAACCGATACCACCTCTCTTTCATGTACATGCCAAAGACATGGCGCTGTTGGGGCTCGAACGTCTCTACATCCAGCTTCTCCACTTCGAAATGCGCGGAAGTTTTCTCTAAAAACTCGTGGACACTGAGATCGTTGAGGTCTTTAACAACCCTGTTGTAGGGAAGAATCATCAACTGATTGTGAGGAAATATGACGCTCAGGAAGAAGTTGTATTCTTCATCACCGGCGTGATGGGGGTTTTTGGCTTTCAGTTTTTGACATGCCCTCGCTGCCGCGGCAGCTCTGTGGTGGCCATCAGCTATGTAAAGTTCCTTGACGCGTTTTGAAAACCAATCTTCGATTTTTCGGATCAAGCTGTCATCGGTAACCATCCAAACCGTGTGCCGCACGCCGTTTTCGTCCACGAAATCGTATTCAGGGATCTCTTTAGTGGACATCATGATGAGTGTATCCAACTCTGGGATGGACCTGTACATCAGGAAAACGGGACCGGTGTTCGCTCCAACTGTCAGCACATGGCGCGTACGATCGTCTTCCTTATCTTGTCTTGTGAGTTCATGCTTTTTTATCTTTCCCTCCAAATATTCTTCTACAGAAGCGCAGGCAACTAATCCCACTTGCCGGTGCTCGCCCATTTGTTGAGCATACACATAGAACCTGGGAGAATCGTCTTGAATGAGGATCCCTTCATTCAGGAAGCGGTTCAGCGTATCCCGGGCTCGCACGTGCACTGTAGGATCGCTGGGATCAAGGCGGGGTTTTCGAGCCACCTCAGCTCTCACCACGTGGAGAAAGCTGTAAGGATTCCCTTTGGTAAGACGAAGAACGTCATCTTCACTGACCACATCGTATGGTGGACACGCGACCTTTTCTGCGAGCTCTCTTTTCGGTCTAACGGCCTTGAAGGGCTTGACCCTCATCTCCCTTTCCCTCCTTCTGAAAAATGCTTTTTCATCAGTACTTCTTGTAGTTCCATCATCGTTTGTTCTTCTTTAGGATCTTCATGATTGTACCCACATAGATGCAGCACGCCGTGAATCAGATTGAAGATCAGCTCGTACATGTACGAGTGGCCGTACTCCTGAGCCTGACACTCCACCGTTTCCAACGAGATGACGATTTCTCCCACCAAATCTTCGTCTTCATAGACAAAAGAGAGAACATCAGTGGGTTTGTCTATCTTTCGAAATTCGCGGTTTAACTTGTGTATCACTCGATCGTTTGTTAGCACTACGTTGATTTGGCGCTTGTCTTTGGGACGGAGCTCTTCAATAACGCTTTCTGTTACACTCGAAACCGTTTTCAAGAGTTCTTCAGGTATCTCCACTCCCATTACTATCACGTTCGTTCGCAATTACCGGGCTCCCCTTTCTTTCGAGGTCAGGATAACTGACCCTTTCATGGTACATATTGCTGAGCGTCTTTGTGAAGGCTTCCACTATCAGTTCCAGATCCTTCAAAGTCAAACCGGACTCATCCAGTTCCCGTTCGTTGTAGATCGTGTTGACGATGTCTCCCACTACCTCTCGTATTCTGCTGGGTCGAGGCTTTTCAATACTTCTCACCGCGGCTTCCACGCTGTCTGCCAACATTATGATTCCACTCTCTTTGAATTGTGGCTTTATACCAGGGTAGCGGAATTCCGATTCGTTCACGTTTGAGTCCAGCTCACGGGCTTTGTGAAGAAAGTAGAGTTTTGGTCTCGTACCATGATGCTGGACAACGACGTCTTCGATCAGAAGTGGTAATCTATATTTTTTGGCCAGCTCTACACCGTATTTGACGTGCTCGTTAAGAACCAAGTTGCTGACCCATGGTGAAAGCTTTTCGTGAGGATTCTCCCTTCCTGATTGGTTTTCAGTGAAATACTCGGGACGCCTCACTTTCCCTATGTCATGATAATA
>QNAP01000107.1 GCA_003641795.1 Thermotogae bacterium
CGAAGAGAAAGCGGATACGAATTGTGGCGAACTCCTACCAGAATCCCTCATGGTCACACAGCCTCACGAGCGCCGAGTGAGCATCCATACAAAACGACTACGAAGCCGCATGGATGCGGATGAGAGCGAAGCTGAAGCACGACGCTGAATCTTCGCGTAGGTCGTTTTGTGGATGCGAACGAGGGAAAAAGCGAGTGCTTGCTGTGTGAGTGTGAGGGATTCTCCACTTCCTCCTCTATGTTATGTTCAATGTCCTGAACAATCGCCCTTCCAGAAAGGTAGCTGACATTGCTGGTTGTTACTGATTTTGGAAGGGAGCTGTTCCAGTCGTTCTTCGATTAATTGCAGCAATTTTTTAATCATGTTTGTGGGTAATCTTTTCAACGACGGTTTAGTGCTCATTTTCCTCCTCCTTTCTTCAAGGATGATTTGTGATGTTGTACCTCATCCTATTGGAGAAAGGGAGGCTTTTTTCGAACACACTCAGTGTTGGTACTGTTGAACTATGTACGAAAGAGAGGAGCTGAACTTTCATCCTACCTATGGAAGATCCAGAGCCAGATATCGCCGTACCGACGAATCTCGGCGGAAGGAGGCCGGGGTACTCGTTTCGATTCGTGTTTGCTGGCTTCCAATATCAGAGCCACACGGAAAGGGGGAGTTAACTGCACGAAATTCAAAATTTCCTCAACATAGCCTCCGTTGAAAGGAGGATCGAGAAACATGAAATCGGGTAGATCGTGACTTAAAGCCTTTAAAGCTTTTCTGAAGTCTATCTGCATCACTCTTATCCGTTCCTTCACTCCAAGTGCTCCCGCGTTCTGCAGTATAGCTTTCACAGCTCTTTTTGAGATATCCACCATCGTCACACTTTTGGCACCTCTGCTCAAAGCTTCAAAGCCCACGATTCCACTTCCTGCGAACACGTCGGCAAAGGTGGTGCCCTCCACGTCGAAGACATCGAAGATAGCCTTTCTCACCAAGGAAGGTGTGTACCTGGTGCGCGAATCATCCACGGTCTTGATCTTTCTACCCTTGAAGAGACCACCTGTTATTTCGAGAAATCCCACGGAGATCAGCCTACCTCAACGAATTTGAGCCTTTCACCATACATCTCCACTACCTTTTTGTATAGTACTTGATAGCGTGTCAAATCGGGATCGGACTCGAGTAACTCCAATGCATCCTCACGCGCTTTTTCTAAAAGTTCTCGATCGGAGAGAAGGTTAGCTACCTTGAACTCGAGAAAGCCGTGTTGTTTGACACCGATGTATTCACCAGGGCCCCTTATCTGGAGATCGTACTCGGCGAGTTTGAATCCGTCGTTGGTAGAGGCGAATACCATGAGGCGTTCACGAATCTCTTCGGAGAGAGTCGAGCCGACGATGAGGAAGCAGTACGATTGCTTGTTACTTCTTCCCACCCTTCCTCGGAGTTGATGCAGTTGTGCCAACCCGAATCTTTCAGGGTGTTCTATCACCATCACCGTGGCATCCGGAACGTCTATGCCCACTTCTATCACTGTAGTGGACACCAGCACCTGGTATTCACCATTGGCGAGCTTCTCCATGGCGTCGTCCTTCTCCGCACTGCTCATCCGACCGTGAATCAATCCGACCCTGAGATCGGGGAAAACTTTTTGTGATATCTCTTCGTACATCTGGACCGCTGCCTTCAACTCGAGTTTCTCGGATTCCTCTACGAGGGGATAAACGATAAAAGCGCGGTTGCCGGCTTCCACTTCTTTTCTCACGAATTTGAAGACCTCATTGGCTCGCTCTTCGTTGACCAGAAGAGTTCTTATTTGCTTTCTTCCTTTTGGCATTTCACTTATAACGCTCACGTCGAGATCTCCGTAAAGCGTCATGGCCAAGGTGCGGGGGATAGGAGTAGCCGTCATAACGAGTACGTCCACCAAGTGTCCCTTCGAGACCAAGGCTTCACGTTGTCGAACGCCAAAACGATGTTGCTCGTCTATGATGGCCAGTCCGAGATTCGCGAAGTTTATATCCTCTTGTATCAACGCATGGGTTCCCACTACAACATCCAGCTCTCCTTCTTCCAACATCTGTTTTAGGCGCTCCCGGCGCTTGCCGAGTATGGCGTGAGTGAGTATATCCACCTTGAGCCCCAGATCCAGAAAATCCTTACTCAGCCTGACAAAATGTTGATGGGCAAGAATGGAAGTGGGAGCCATCACTGCTGACTGGAAGCCCGCTTCATGGTTATCCAGTATCGCCAGCTCTGCCACTACCGTTTTTCCCGAGCCAACATCTCCTTGAAGAAGCCGATTCATGGGTTTTTCAGACATCATATCTCTACGGATCTCTTCGTGCGCTTTGATCTGAGAAGCGGTGAGTTTAAAGGGGAGAGTTTGAATAAACTTCTGAGCGAGCTCGCCCTGTATCTTTTTCGGGATCCCCCCTTTTTCCTTCTCTCTCATCTTCCTGACGTACAATACCGCCAGCTGCAGATAGAAGAGCTCCTCATAGGCCAACCTCCGCCGTGAACGGTTCAAGTGGTAAAGGCTGGCTGGAAAGTGCATGCCCAAAATGGAGCGGGGAAGATCGAGCAGGCGTCGTTTGGACAATAGCATTCCAGGTAATTCGTCAGTAAAGCAACCCGCAAGATGAATGTTCTTCTCCAAGATACGCCGTATCTGCTTTTGAGTGATTCCCGTGGTGAGAGCGTATATAGGTACGATCTTGCCTTCCACTTCTCTCTTCTCAACAATCTCGAATTCTGGTGCGTTCATCTCGAGCTGGCCGTAGTAGCCACGCTTGACGACACCGGATGCCACTATCGTTGCACCTTTTATCAGCTTATCCTTAACATAAGGTTGATTGAACCATTTCAAAAGCATATGAGAGAAGCCGTCTGACACCACAGCTGTAACGATATGAAGTCCGCTGATATCCTTTGCTTCGACATTTTCGATCCGCCCCTTTATAGTGGCTTTCTCCTTTTCCACCAAGCTGGAAATGGGCTTCATGATCCTGCGATCCTCATGGAGCTTGGGGAAGTAGGTCAAAAGGTCTCCGATGGTCTGAATACCCAGATTTTTGAGGATCTTAGCCCTGTACTCGCCCACGCCCTTGGCAAACTTAACTGGTGAATCGAGGGGTTTGTTGCAGGGGGAGAGATCAACAGGAGGAAGAAGACAAAGTTCCCTCATCCTGTCTATCATGCCTAAGGCATGAGAAAGTCTCTTATGCTGACGTTCTCGAGGCAACATAGGTATGGCAAAGACATACTTCAGAAAATCTCTCAGTTTTGAAGCGCAGTCTTCCGAGAGCGTTTCCGAAATGGAACGAGAGAACTCATCAATTTCTCGAACCACCGGAGCGGGATCTCTTTGCCCTTCCAGTGCCTTTCTCAAAAGTGGTTCGATCTTATCCAAGAATTCTTCAAGTGTCAGCACACGTAATCCCTCTGTTCGCTTTGACTTCTCCTAAAATACGAAGGTTTTCCATGTGGAATTTGGTTAAAATCCTCATTGCACGGGATCGACCAAAGTTCCCATCCTTGTCTCATAGATGATACGCATATTGCATGAACAGTATACGATCGGATGCTTTGCATACTGGGAACTTTTGGGAGAGGCCATTGCATCATCATTTACATGATCAATTGGCAACGGCTTTTGTGTTGAAAATTATATCGTATGCCTTGTTAATTCGCCAAACAATCCATATCCTCGCGTTGGAGCACGAGATTTCAGATGGCGACGGTGGCAGTTCTACAAAAAAGCCCGGATCTGTCCGGGCTTTTTCTCTGTTTTCCCCTCCATGGAAGTTTAACCTTGTCTTTGTGCCAACTCTCTATCGAGAGTGATCAGCGACCGTCCATCTTCACCGAGGTACTTCAATTTCTGCAAAATCGTATCCACGGAATCTTCTTCTTCTACCTGCTCGTCGACAAACCATTTGAGCATGCTTACCGTGGCATGGTCACCTTCTTCTTGGGCGAGATCGACCAGATTGTTGATGTGGCTGGTGATTTCCTCTTCGTGTCTGAGAGCGCTTTCAAAAACATCGGTGATGGATTTCCTTTCAGCTGGGGGTTTTGCTATTCCTTCTAAGACCACGCGCCCTCTCCTTTCCACCACGTAGTCGTACAACTTCATGGCGTGTCCAATTTCTTCCTGAGCTTGGATTCTCATCCAGTGAGCTGCACCTGGAAGATTCAAGTCATCTAAGTATGCCGCCATAGCCAGATAAAGATAAGCCGAATACAACTCTCTGTTGATCTGTTCATTAAGAGCCTTTTCAACGGTTTCGTTGATCTTCATTCTTCCACCTCCACCATCATTATAATATACTCGGTCTATTTTTGTTAAGTTTTCAAACCAATATCAAAGACGCGCATTTTATAGTTTCTTCAAATGGGGTAGACTCCGCCTTCAGGGACATCTTCACACAGCTCCTCGAGGATCTCTTCATCAATACCACTTCTGGCGATGTGGCGCTTTTTTAAGAACCGCTTTCCTACCTCGCCCAACAGAATGTATATCAGCACGTCTTCCTCCGACGCCGCCAAAACTCCCAGTTCTCTTTTGGCTTCCTCGAACTGTGGTTCCAACAAATCTGCGGGTCTGCAGTGGATGATCTCCTCACCGCTTAGGATCGTCTCGACGAACTCAGGATCGAGGGGCGCGGGCGGTCTGCCGTAAAAGCCGCGTACATAGTCTCGCACTTCTTTAATGACCCTCTCATACCGTTTTCCAGTTGCCACGTTCATGATGGCTTGCACGCCGACTATCTGACTCATGGGCGTCACTAAAGGAGGATAGCCGAGATCCTTTCTCACTCGCGGCACCTCTTCCAAAACCTCGTCGAGTTTGTTTTCCATTCCCATGGATTTTAGATGAGATATCATGTTGGAGTACATACCGCCTGGTATCTGGGCGATCAGAACCCGTGGGTTTATGTGCAACATCAGCACATCGGTGTCGCGATGGTCTTGGCGAACTTTCGCGAAGTGATCCTCGAGCTCAAGAAGTAGGCGCTTTTTCTTCGAGTCTTCCAGGGCATTGGTATAAGAGTAAAGAAAGCTCTCTACAGGGGGTTGAGACGTCCCGCCTGAAAGTGGTGAGATAGCGGTATCCACCACGTCCGCGCCGGCATCCAAAGCGGCTGCGTAGGCCATCTTTGCAAGTCCAGTAGTACAATGAGAATGCACTTCCACGGGAAGACCGAAGCGCGTTTTCAGTTCTTTCACGAGTTCATAGGCCGCTTTCGGCGTTAAGAGCCCTGCCATATCCTTCACGCACAGAGAGTCCACACCCAGGTCTACCAATTTCTGCGCAAACTCCAGATAGTATTCAACAGTGTGAACGGGGCTCACGGTGTACGAGATCGCTCCTTGCACGTGAAGATCCACTTCTTTACTGATCTGGATGGATTTTTCCAAGTTTCTTTCGTCGTTAAGTGCATCGAAGACTCGGATCACGTCCAGCCCGTTTTCAGCTGTTTTCTTCACGAAGATCTCCACCACGTCGTCCGGATAGTTTTTGTAGCCCACAAGATTTTGCCCTCTCAAAAGCATCTGCAGTTTGGTCTTCTTCACCTTGGTTCGGACGCGTCTCAAGCGTTCCCATGGGTCTTCGTTGAGAAACCTAATACAGGCATCGAAGGTGGCTCCTCCCCACATTTCCAATGCGTTAAACTCCAGCTCGTCAAGCAATTCAAGAGCGGGTTCCATTTCTTCCGTGCGCATCCGTGTGGCAAGTAAAGACTGATGAGCGTCTCTGAGCGTAGTGTCAGTGAATGTTCTCGTATCCATTCTCTTCCTCCTCCCGGGATAGTTTACCAGATGGATAACGATATTCGAAATTCAAATAAAAAGAGAACATGTCTTCTTTAAGGTGTCACGAAAAAGTGGGCCTTCCACATTCAATGACGGTATCATTGAAATATCTCGAATGGGAAAGAAAGCCCAGATGAATGGCACCACAAGAACTTTCAAAAAGCGATATTAAAGATCATTGAGCAGTTGGACAAGCTTTTGCCTTCCACTCCATTAACAAACAAGGCAGAGGTAGAAAAAGGCTTATTACGACAAGGGCAACTTAAAATCTTCCATCTTATTGAAGCTATGCAGCATCTCGTATTGATTCAGAATTGGATGGTAACAACAGCCGCTGTAGACAACTCA
>QNAP01000108.1 GCA_003641795.1 Thermotogae bacterium
TCGATCTTTTGATATTGCGATTATATTTTTTGAAATTCCGGATATATTCCATCCTCAATCCGGACTTGAAGATTTTTCCAGAAGATGTGGCAGACGTTCATCGATTGAAAAGCATAACGGGGTTATAATTGCAATATGATGAGATCATCTTTAATCGTCTTTCTATGGCTATCGTTGGGTTTTCTGATCGTGTTCGCTGGGTACACGCCCTTCAACGACACGGGCGGAGTATTCGTGCCAGTTTGGACAGTGGGAATCGAGATAAACGCCCAGTTCTTAGAACGAGAAACCACTTCTACAACTGTCGTCCTCTCGTCGGCATCGATATCTGCCACATCTGCTACATCAGTGACACCCACTTCCACGGAGTTGATCGATCCATTCTTGGAGAAGGTTGAAATTCCCGCTAGTGAAGTCGTTTCAAGAATTTGGGATTCTTTGAAGAACATGAAACCTGATTATGTGGAATTGTGGCCTTTTTCCAGTGCAATGCAGACCTTCAACTTCTCTATCTCCGTTAGAACGACAGAAAGCTGGGTGATCGGCGAGATCCGTTACGAAGGTCCTGCAACTCCCGTGAGTGTTACCACGGGGGTTAGCTGGAGAGACTTTCAAACCAGCCGTGGAAGGCGCATCTTCTACGAATCGATTGCAGGTATTGTTTGGGAACGAGTGGCGGCAGAGAAGTTCGTAAGTGGAGATTTTGCCAATCCTTTTCGGTTGACATACAGCCCTTCGTTGGATGAATATCCCTCCTTCGATCCTACTGGAAGATACCTAGCTTTTATCTCCGATCGAATAGGTGGGAACCGAAACATTCACGTTTGGGATTTCTTGGAGAGAAGGATCATGAATTTTCCGGTTTATGGAAGCTCGGAGTACTTTCCAAAGTTTTCGCCAGATGGTGAAAAAATCCTCTTCCAAGGCACCATGTACGGCCAATGGGATCTGTTCGTCATGCCCTTTGCAAAGAATTACGCCATGGGCATCAGGCTGATCACACGGAACCTTCCCAATGCTTATACCCCATGTTGGTACGATGAGAAAAGCGTACTGGCTGCTGTGGATGAGGGGAACGGAGCAGATATCTATTCTATAAACGTCTACACAGGTGAAGCCAAAAATCTCACCAAAACACCTGGTATTTACGAAATGTATCCTTGTCGCGTGGCTACTGAGAACTCTTTTATCTTTGTGAAGCTCAAAGCAGACGGGAGTTATGGTATATTCGAAAACAGCGTGTCGGAGTCCACGGAGACAATCCAGCCGTTTCTTGACGGACCCTTCAATGAATTCGACCCCTATATTTCGAAAAGTGGAAGGTTTCTTGCATACACCGCTAACAGCGATCCACACAGCCCCACTTACAGAGTTTGGATCAAAGACTTGGTCACAGGCGAAGCGACCAGTGTTTCGCAGAGTCTTCCGTATGACTGTTATTATCCTGCTGTCTCCCCAGATGACCGCTATATCGTCTTTGCAGCATATTATCCAGATGGAGAACCAGATCTCTGGGTGGTTAAAAACCCGTTCTTTACCCAAGAGGCGGTACCTCCATGAACTATGTGGAGCTGATCACGGTAATAGCAGTGAGTATCATCGTGGTCGGCGTTCTGATTGCTATCCTTTTGATGAGCTCCGGACTTTTCGGGGTTTCTGCGAAGATGGCGCAAGTGGAGCGTTCATTCGAGTTGGACTCCACAACGTTTGTGGAGATACTCAGAGGTGTTTTGTACAAGATGAAAAGCTTTGTAATGAGCAACAACGTTATCAACGGAACAGTGCGAGTGGCAGAAGATGAAGAGAACGTGACGGTGAGCTTCGAAGAGATCGATGGTAACGGCTTGAGAATGAAGATCAACACGATGATCTATGAATTCGATAACATCTCAACTGTCACCTTGGCCACATCTACGGGCGTTTTGTCTATTGATCTCTCCTATATTTACACCATACGAGACATCGTTCAAGAAAGCACGCAATCTTACGTTCTCACTTCGTTAAATGAGGGATTGTAAGGGGGGAGAGATTGAAGCGCGGCTCGATCTTGGTATATACCTTGCTGATGTTTGCATTGGTCACTATCTTTGCTATCAGCATCGTGATGAGCTCGTCGAGTATCACAATGCAATCTGTACGCCATGTGGATACCGTTCAAAAGAGAAAAAAGGAAAAACTCTACGCCAACAACTTCCTACAGATAGGAACGAGTTGGTACATCAACGAATCGCCGAGTTTTTCATCGTGCGACGCCACTGCCCTTTCTCTTTTGGCGCAATTTATGGTGGATGTACAGGACGATCTCATCGACGGCACTCTGTGGTTAAACGTAGCGCAAGATGCCTCAAACAACAACATGTGTGTAAATTTGACCACTCAACTCGGTCCTGAAATCGATACCCTCACTGCCATGGGAGCGCTACCAAATAGTGAAGAACGACAGGTTTATGCTTTCAAGCTCAGTCAAGAGAATTATGGTGGACGTGTCTTTATAATTGCCAAAGCAGGTTCAACTTTCTCTTGGGCACTGGGTGTGAGATCGGGAGGAGGTGCAACGTCACCGTTTTTCAGCTCACTGGTACACTCTGAATCCAAGCTTGATTTGTGTGCAGCTAATAATGTGCATTTAGACGGTCCCATCGAAGTAGCGGGTGGTCTCAACCTCGAAAATGTACATGGAAACGTGACATTCGATAACGTAAGGGTGGACGGTGATGTAACTATCACAAATGGCAAAAACCTGACGTTTTATGGGGATTTAGAAGCGAAAGGGAATCTATTGGTAACTAACAAATCGAACAACATCGACTTCGAAAGTGAGGTTGCAGTAGAGGATTTGCTGCGTGTGGAGAGAAAGTCGAAGAACATAACATTTCACTCCACTGTCACTCTGACCCAAGATCCTTATATCTCGCCTGACAGCGAAGTGGATTTCGACCAAGGCTACCAAATAGAGAATGGTTTGAGCGTGGACCCTGTTGCGACGATTCTCCAGTCTTTCCCCGTGGATGAGTACTTCAGCAGTCTCGAAAGCCAAGCCATGGAACTTTCCGATCTATGGGGAAATCCTCCTAGTGAGCCGGCTGGGATCAAAGTGTCAGGACTGGCCGTCGTTGGCTTTGAGTATGAAAAACCGATGCAAAGAATCGGAATCCTTGATTTTGACAATCTCTCCTACTACGAATTGATGTACAATCCTTCGTCAGGCCCTCCTTACCACAGCGATCTTAGAAAATATTCTCTTTTTGGATATGAGAATAAATCGTTTGAATTCACGGGGTTGATCTTCGGTGACGAGCTTTTGGCTTTGGACACCTTCGCTTTCATTCAGTCCAACAATTGGATGACACTGAAAGGTCCTTTAACCTTGGCAGCACATGACGATATTTGGATAATGCAAGATGTAAAATACGACTTTTTGCCAAACAACACCAACTTGTGGAAAAGTACTGCTGAAATGTCTACTGATACGACCCTTCTCACAGTGGTTTCCAAAGGAAATGTGAACATGATGACGCGCAGGATCGCAGGGTCATTCACAAGCTTTTTGGGGAAAGTCAACATTTGGTATAAATCAGATGCCACCATCTTCGGGAACATCATTGAAAGTTATTCTCAGCAAATTGATCATAACAACTTGGACCTCATCTTCGATCCCCGTCTCGCAGAAGGCAACGTGACTTATGTTGAACATCCAGGTGAATACATCGACAGTGGTTCTACAGGAGGGATAGATCTTAGATGAGGGGGAGAAATGGCTTCACCGTTGCTGAAATACTCGTGGCGTTGATCATCGCTTCTCTTGCCGCTGCTATACTTGTCTCGGTGCACTCTTCCATAGTGAAATCGAGGCAAGTCCTCGAAGAAAACAAAAAGATAGAGAGGCTTTTAGAGGCTGCAGAGTCTATAGAGATGGTCTTACAGCGGGCTGGAGAAAGTGCTACTCTTAACAGCACCGAGATAGAGGAGATACTTTCAAGCCTTGATAACCTCGAAAACGCCACTATATTGACGTCACTGGCCACAGAAAGCAATTATTACCGAATATTCGAACTCGATCTGATCGCAACTCAAACAAGCGGTATCTATCAAGATGCATGGAAAGTGGTGGTGGGAAACTTGGGATATTGACCCTAAATAAAGTAAAAAGAAAAAAAGGCCTCTATCCGAGGCCTCTCAATGGTCCGTCTATCTCAAGGGGATAGGGTTCATCGTTTCCGATATGATAGTACATTACAATGCTTACAATTTCGTGACAACTATGAAACAGATATGAGCATCATCGCATAAAGTCAACATAACATGGGGAGGAAATCAGATGGTTAAGGGTATAGGGGCGCACATGCCCACATCTAAAGGTGTTCACAAAGTTCCCGGCGAGACAAGGAAGATAGGAGGCAATGCCTTCCAGATCTTCCCTCACAATCCAAGATCGTGGCGTGCCAATTTGCTGAAGGATGAAACAGCCCGGTGCTTTAAAAAGTCCATGGAGAGAGAAGAACTCGATTTCAACAACGCCTTCGCCCATTCGGGATATTTGATAAATCTGGCTTCTCCCAACGAAGAGAACTGGAGAAAGTCGGTGGAATGTTTGAAACAGGAAGTGAGAATCTGCCATCAACTTGGGATAAAATACCTCAACATCCATCCAGGAAGCCATTTGGGTGCAGGGGAAGAGTTCGGCATATCGCAAATCCAACGAGCACTCGATGAAGTGTTGGCTGAGTTGGGGGATCTCGGAGTGGTGATACTGCTTGAGAACGTAACCCCAAAAGGAGGTAACATAGGGCACACCATCAAACAACTGGCCCGTATAAGAAATGGTTGTGCCTACAAAGAATTGATAGGAATGACGTTCGATACTTGTCACGGGTTCGACTCGGGTTACGATGTTCGCGACAAGAATGCCGTTGATCGTCTTCTTAAAGAGATAGACGTACTACTGGGTATCGAACGATTGAAAATGATCCACCTCAACGATTCTATGAACCCTTTGGGATCGGGGAAGGATCGACACGCGCCTATCGGTGAAGGTCATATAGGCGACGAAGGATTCAGAGTTTTTCTTTCTTTTGAAGCTTTAAGAAATGTGCCATTGATAGTGGAAACACCCGGAAGTAATGAAGAACACGCGAAAGATATAGAACGCATAAAAGAAATTCTTGCTTCTATTGGGGTGGTGTGATCTGGAACATTTAAACGAACTTGAAAGGTTGATAGATGATATCATTAAAGAGAACAGGGTGCTCAAGGTTGAGAACGAGAAGTTGCTTCAGGAAAACCAAGAATTGAGAGCCGAGAATCATCGGTTGGAAAAGCTCGCGGAAAAGTACAGACAGATGGTAGACACCCTACTAGAAAAATTGCGTTCTTCACTTGAGAAATGGGGGGAGCCTCATGAAGCGAAAGGTAGAACTTCGATTGGGAGGAACGGTGCTTAGCTTCTTTACGGATGAGCCGGAAGAGATTGTGAACGAAGTCTTCGAGAGCATAAGTCGAGAGTATGAGAGCGCCAAAAAACGCTACAGGTCAAGCGACGATTTGGAGATCCTCGCTCACTTACTCGTCAATACCACACTTGAGAAGGTCTTGATGCGACAGGAGATTGAAAGACTCCGTCAAAAATATCAACCACGGACATCTTTGGTGGAAGAAGTGATGAAAAAGGATGAAGATAGGGCTTTTTGACTCAGGGATCGGCGGCCTAACCGTTTTGAGCAAGTTGATAGAATCTTACGGCGGTCATGAGTACATCTATTTCGCTGATTACGCCAATTTGCCCTACGGGTCTAAGGAAGAAAGCCGCTTGAGAGATCTGGTTCTCCACGGTGTAGGGTTTTTGGTTGACCAAGACGTGGATGCGATCGTTTCGGCTTGCAATACCGGTGATGCGGTTCTGGACGAAGAAACGAAGGAAAGCCTTCCCGTTCCATACTTCAGTATAGTATCGGCAGCGGCGAGAGCCGCAGAAAGGTATTCCAGGATAGGGATCATCACTACCGATCAAACGTTGAAAACCGGTGTCTATCTCAAAGAGTTACTGAGACGGAATCCTTCAGCGACGATATACCAAAAATCAGCCCCTCTTTTCGTCCAGCTCGTAGAGGAAGGTGTGTGGGAA
>QNAP01000109.1 GCA_003641795.1 Thermotogae bacterium
CTAAGAGACCTACCACCTCGCCGGGATGTAGAGTCAAAGACACGCCCTTAAGGACGCGCTTTCTTCCATAACTCTTCTCTATCTCAACGCATTCAAGCAATCACGGTCCCTCGTATCCTTGGTTGAGGTACGCGATAAAGGCATCCGTCACGTCGAAGGCTGGATCAACGTAGAGCGCTCCCTGTTCATTCAACAAGATGTCATATCCCATAGTCCTGGCAAAGTCGGCGGCCTTTCCTGCTACCGCTTTGATGACCTCTTGGCTCTTTTGACCATACTCTTGTTGTAACGTTTGCTCGTACTGTTGTTTCTTTGCCAGGATCTCCTGTTCCTTTTGTCTCAAGACGTCGCTGGAAGCACCCGATTCCTTGAGCTTTTTCCATTCGTCTTCGAGCTCGGAGAGTTTCTGTTGATAGAATTGATAATCCTTCATGTAGCGCTCGTTCAATTTTTTCCATTCGGCGTAGGATTCCACTGCTTTTTGAATGCTCACGTACGCGATTTTCGGTTGTCTTTCCGTCGACGGCTGCTCCTGTTGTGACCCCAGAAAAGATCCCAAAAGTAGTACGACTATGACTCCTACAATCAACAGATAGCGTCTTTTCACCTGCGACACCTCCCAACGTATTTTTCAAACCAGGCGACCGATCACGCTGAAGAATATGAGAATACCCAAGACGTCTACTGCCGTAGTTACGACAGGTCCCGACATGTACGCCGGATCGATCTTCAGTAGTTTTGCCAAAAACGGTAGCGCTCCTCCCAAAACGGCGGAAACGAGAACCGCGAAGAAGAGCGCCACTCCTATCGACAGGCTCAAGTACCAAACGGGTATCACCAAATGCGAGATCGCAACGAGCAACAATCCCATGGTAACCCCGATCAAACCTCCAACTATCACTTCTTTTAAGATGGCCTTCCACCAATCTTTGAGATCCATTTCTCCCACCGATATGGCCCTCACAACGAGTGCCGAAGATTGGGTTGCCACGTTTCCACCTATGCCGATCATTATGGGTATAAAAGCTGCCAGCGCCACGAATCTTTGCAGCAGGTCAATATAATGGAGGATGACGACAGCACTGAAAGCCTCCATTATGAAGAGCACCAACAACCACAGCACACGCCCCTTGAAGAAACGGTGCCACCCTGTGTGAAGATAGGAAGTATAGGTGGCGCCCAGGCTTGCCATGCGCTGGATATCCTCAGTGGCTTCCTCTTCGAGGACGTCGACCACGTCATCTATGGTGATCACTCCCACGAGTCTCGTTTCGCTGTCTGTGACTGGTACCGCGAGGAGATCGTGGTCTGCCATGAATCTGGCCACGGTTTCCTGATCGTCTGTAGTGTGCACATAGAGGGGATTCGAGTTCATAATTTCCGAAACCTTCTGGTTTTGTTCGGCGAAGATCAGATCCTTCAACTCAAGACTCCCAACGAGCTTTCGCGTTCTGTCGATCACGAAAAGAACGTAGATAGTTTCTTTATCCTTGCCCGTCTCGCGCACATGCTGGAGGGCCTCGGCCGCAGTCATGTCTTCTTTGAGATCCACGTACTCGGGTGTCATGATCCTTCCAGCAGAGTTTTCGGGATAGTTCATCAAAGTGATGGCCAGTGCCCTTTCTTGAGGCGAGAGGTATTCCAGGAGTTTTTTGACAACGTTGGCGGGGAGTTCGTCGAAGAGGTCGGTCCTGTCATCTGGGTCCATAGAGTTTATGATCTCCTTCACGCGTTCTTCTTTGAAGAGCGAGAGAAGTTTCATCTGTTCCTTGGGATCGAGTTCACTGAAGACGTGGGCGGCAAGCTCCTTGGGAAGGAGACGGAAGACGATCACCTTCTCTTCGGGCTCGAGTTCGTCTATCATTTCCACGATGGTGGCGGCGTCCTGATCTTCCAAGAGTGCCTTCAGTCCCCTAAGATCGTTGTGCTCTATGAAACTTCTCACGTTCACTTCCATCCGAACCTTCATCTTTCTGCCTCCATCTATTGCGCGATAAATTCTAACACGGATGTCCTCTCTTCTTTTAGGATGACCCGGATCCCTTGACGAAAGATTAAACCGGTGGAGGGAAATCATGGCGGACACTCAAGATAAGCCCAAGAGGCGAGGGCGAAAAGTCAAATTCATCTTGGCGCTGGTGATATTATCACTGATCATCATCTTTTTCGATTATACCTTTTACGAGTACCGGAAGTTTCACATCGCCGGTGCGAAACCCTTTACCGACTGGCGCAGTTATATCGCCTACAGACTCGGCAGAATACCTTTCGTTTCCAAATACATAGAGTACGAGCCCTTAGAAGCACAGCCTTCTGAATCCTTCTACGTTGAAAAGCTTGAGGCGGTATTGAAAGGTTTGGAAGAAAAGCGCGCCGAGCTGGAGAAGATGAGACAGGAGATCGAATCGGAGAGAGCTCGGCTTGAAACCCTCAAAGCGCAACTCGAGGTCAAGGAGAAAGAGCTTCAGCAAAAAGAAAAGTCTTTAAACGAAGCCATCGCGAAGTGGAACGACTGGAACGAGAAGATGAAGAAGCTCGCCGACTGGATAGCTTCCGCCGATCCTCAGCAGATAGCTCCCGCGCTTGCGGCGACGGATGTGAGTGTGAAGCTGCTGGCCGATACGCTTCGTCTCTTGTCCAGCGACGTCGCTGCCGAGGTTCTTCAGTCTCTGACCTCGATAGACCCTCAAAAAGCAGCGCGGGTCATATCCAGCATGGGAAGTGGGACACCATGAATCTGGGACTTCTTTTTCAGGATACTCCGTTGATCACCAAGGTCAGCACCAAAGTCAACGCCAAAGTGAACGCCAAAATGAACGCCAAAGTGAACGATGTCAAGTCGAAAGGATCTGTGAGCATCACTGTTGAAACACCCGTCAAATCGAGCGCCTCGAGTTTCCGCTCCATCTTCACAGGTGTTGTGGACGAGAAGAAAAGGTCTTTCACTTATGAAGGCGACACGATTCTCATGGTTCTGTTGAAGGCGATTTTGGACTCGTTGATTCCAAATACAGATCCTCGCCGTGCTTTCTTTGGAGGTGGTGGGGAGCAGAATCTGGGACATTCAGGTCAACTATGGGATCTCTCAGCCCAAACCGATCCGGGAGAAGTCGAACTTAACGTTCCACTTTCCGCATTTTTGAAATTGTTTCAAGAGAAAGTTCCATTCAGCCTTTCGAGTGACGAGAACAAAGCTTTACGGCCTCAAGTGGAGACTCAAGCGTTTCCGTTACCTCGAAATGGCAAACCGGACAAGCGGAATGTTGGCTTGCTCTTGGAGATCTTCGAACGATTGAAAAATGGAGAGAGTGTGGGATTACGTGTAGGTAATGCTGTGGTAACACTTGAACTGGGACAAAAACCGGAACAGATGGAAAGCGGAAGTGTCGATCTTGGTGATTCCACAGTGACCTCGAAGTTGCAGCAGTTGATCGGCATAATCGAAGAGATCATCCATGGTGCGAAGCCGGCTGAGGTTCTGGATAGCAGCGGTGTTGGAGATCAAAAGCTCTTGACAGCCGCCGAACCTTTTTCAGCAGGTGGCGTCATTTCGAGGGCTCGGGAAAGGACAGAACCCGTACTTCCGGGAGGGCCTTCCAAGAATGCCCCGGTCTTCGACGGAGATTCGGCGAGAGGGAGAACCTCGAAAGGCTCAAAAAGAAAGATCGTGGGAAGCTCGAACGATGGAGAAAAACCGCTTCTTAAACCGGGAGAACAACTCTCTGGACTTGAAAGAAAGTATCTGAAATCCATCGAGGAGAGATCGTGGATGCGAAAGCCGGAGAGCGATAATAAAGGTGATAAGAATAGTAGTGGCAATAAAGTTGTCCGCCAGTCTTTCTTAGACTCTGATCTTCAAAGCTCGCTGCAACCTGCTGAACCGGAAGCGTACCTCCTTAGAAAGCCGTCTTCACATCTCAACGCACCGGTTTCAAAAAACCGGATGGGGGCAAACCAAACGATTGAGACGACTGAACGGAACGGAAGGAACTTCACCACCTCCGATGCGTCGCAGCGGTACCGCAGTTCTTCGACGAATGTGAGGAGCACTGCCCCCGGTGCGATCGGTATCGAATCAAGTGAAAATCTCAGAGATAAGATGGAGGAGCTGCTGAATCGGTTCACAAATTTGAAACTTCGATTTTTCCAGATCACCTCGAAGGTCACGTCCAAGCCCCTGCCGGTAATGTTCCGTTACATGTTGCAAAACCAAAGAAGCGCCCAATTCAGCCAACTTGCTGCTGGAGGGGGATACCGCGATCTTCCATCGCGCGTGGCTGAGCGAGTGGTTACACGTATCGAAAGTGGAACGCAAGGAGTGCAGGAAGCGCAGGGTAAAGCAGAATCTCAGCGCGTGCATTCTCAGCGATTCGGATTTGAAACGTGGGAGAGGGTAGAATCCCAGCGCGTGCATTCCCAGCAATCTCAACAAGTTAAAGCTAAGATTCACCAGTTTTCGTTAAAAAAGAGTGTGGATGTAAGCGAAACCACCCTTTCTCATCAGTTTCAATCTCTTGGCAATTCTCCTAAAGCGGTAGATACTGTTGATGTAACCTCTCTCACCCAACGCATCCAAGAAATGGTGAAAAAGGCGATCGACAACAAGAGCGATGTGATCTCTATGCGCTTCCAACTCGTTCCCAAGGAGTTGGGACAGCTCGAACTCGAGATCGTGAGAGAATCGGAGAAGTTTTACCGTGTGATTTTCACCCTTCACAGGGATGAGGCGAGAGAGATCGTGGAAAAATCCCTCCCGATTTTGAGAGAGCGGCTCAGAGAAGAAGGGGTGGAACACGTGAAATTCGAGTTCGCTCAGGGTAAAGAATGGGCTCAGGATAGAGAGAACGATGAAAACCCGAATGAGGGCCATCAGCAGCGTGGTACATACAGACAACGCAATTCTGACTTCAGGGCTTTCTTGAAGGAGGTGAGCGAAGATGATCAACGCAGTGACTGACGCAACTCAGATGTTTTGGCCGACAGAAAGGGATAGATCTATCAACAAAGAACTGGACAAGGACGCCTTTTTGAGGCTCTTCATCACTCAGCTCAAAAACCAGAACCCATTGGAACCCATGGATAACACCGAGTTCATAAGCCAGCTTGCGCAGTTCACAGCGCTTGAGCAAACCACCAACATGAGTAAAGCCTTCCAACAATTTCTAAATAGTCAGGAGAGTTTTTCAAAGCTCCAGGCTGCCTCCCTCGTGGGCAAAAACGCCGTTGTTAGTGGAAAGTACGTGAATCTGAAATCTGGTAGTGCGGACACCATCGTTTTCAACCTTGAGAGCAACACCCCGGTCACGTTGGAGATATACGACGCAGATGAAAACCTTCTGAGACGCGAGGATCTGGGATATCTGGAGGCGGGGATCCATTCCTATGTTTGGGACGGCAGGGACGACGAAGGCACTCTCATGCCCGACGGTACCTACACTTACAAACTGCTTGGAATCGACGAGTACGGTAATCAAGTGGAACTTGGAGGGCTTGAGGGTGGAAAAGTGGAAGCGGTGCAGTTTCTGAATGGAGAGGTTTATGTGGTCATCAACGGGATAAAGTACCCGATCTCCTCCATTATGGAGATTTCAGCGTAGGGGGTGAGCCAGACATGATGCGCTCGATGTACAGCGGAATAACCGGGCTTAAGGGGTTTCAGATCGCCATGGACGTTGTGGGAAACAACATCGCCAACGTCAACACCGTGGGATTCAAGGCATCGCGCGTTACGTTTCAAACCACGCTCTTGCAAACGTTGAAGGCTTCCAAGTCACCTCAAGAAAACCTTGGCGGTACCAACCCCATCCAGATAGGACTGGGCACGAAGTTGTCCAGTGTTGACAAGATCATGTCGCAGGGAAGCTTTCAAAACACGGGGAGAAAGACCGATTTGGCTATACAGGGAGACGGTTTTTTCATCCTCTCCGACGGCAGTGCCAACTACTACACTCGAGCCGGGAACTTTGCCCTCGACTCCGCAGGATACTTGGTGAACCCCGCCACGGGATTCAAACTTCAGGGATGGTCTTCCAAACTCACCGCCTCCGGTAAACGCGTGGTGGACACCAACGAGCCTGTGGGAGAC
>QNAP01000110.1 GCA_003641795.1 Thermotogae bacterium
CTTTCACATTGCAGAAAGCATGTTGTGCTTCGCTTTATTCCTCGATCACACTCACAAACGGGCACTACCATGAAGATTCAACATCCTGTTTCAGCTTCATGCTCGCTACATCCGTGTAGCTCGGTGCCCGTTTGTACGAGTGCTCGCATCGGCGCTACGCAAGACAAGCTTTCTGCAATGTGAAACAGACGGAGGCTGGGTATGGGCAGTGAATTTTTGTGTTCCTTGTTAGATGGATGAGCATCTTATCACTCAAGTTTTTTACCTCATGCCTCCGGAAAATTTCGAACACACTCACGTTGAAGCGGAAATCCCTGCATTTTAATGTGGAGAGGAGGGTAACTGTGAAAGTCCTACAACATTCATGCTCTTTTTGAGAGAATTGTTCAGACGACTCAAAAGCACTGAGAGCAACTTTGTTCCAAATTCAGGACTGTTTCTCAACGCCGAAAGCAGCTTTTCACCTTCTATGCGGATCAACCGGGTTTCCGTCATGGTGATCACGGTGGCACTTCTGGAGCTGCCAGTGAGAACTCCCATTTCACCAAGCATAGAGTTATCCTCGAGGATGGAAAGAAGAACTTCCTTCCCCTCTTTATACTTGACAACTTTCACCTTACCCGATTCTATGTAAAAGCAGCTGTCTGACGGCTCACCCTCCACAAAGAGAACTGTCTTTGGGGGAAGCGTCACACTGTAGTCCCGCAGCTTTTGAGATATGAGATCCATATCCACTTTTGCTTCTTTTGAGCTTGGGATCTCAACGTCGAGAATGTTGCCCACAGGTTCTCCCATCGTTATGAGGACACTGGTAATGAATTCCTTGACTTCCCGATATTTACAGTTTTCAAGCGAGGTTTTCAAAGTTGCAAGACCTTCGGTATCCTTTCCAAGGAGCACCAGACAGATGGCGGAATAAACCACAGCAAATTCGGACCACTTGGTACCATGATGTTTCTTGATGTATTTTCCAAACTCTTCCCGTGCTCTTTCGTAGTTTCCTTCCATCATGTATCGTACCCCTTTTACGTACGAATTTCTCACTACTCCAAGCCAGCCCTTCAAGAGCTTATGGTCGAGGATCACATAGGAACGCGCGAGACGCTTGAGTATGTCCTTCGTGTCGAGTTTCTCGCCAAGCATGTTGTCTATTTCATTGATCTCACGAGCGACCTGCTGCAACAGTCTCAGCAATCTCTCAGGATCGCTCCTTAGAAAATCGTAGGCTTCACCAATGGTCATCGAGATAGCGCTTCCATCAGAGACAGCCACGGCTCTTCCCGTGGAACGTCGAGTCAGAATTATCACTGGGTCTACTATCTCGCCTTTTCCATAAAGCCTGTTGATACCGCTCGGACGTTTGAGCCACAAGTGTCCTTTTTCCATCACCAGAACGTTGTCGAGTTCTTTGTCCTCTTCAAAGACCACTTCGTCCATTTTGAAGGACACCCTTTCACCCACAGTGGATCCCACTTCCTCTGTCCGATTGTCCTTTCTTCATCCTCATCAAGGCCGTTTTATAAAGATCGTCGAAGGTTACCTTATCTTCTTCTAATTCCGAGCCGTGGACGCAAGAGATACTTACAACGCACGTTACGGATCTCTCGCCTACGGAGACTGTTAAACTCAATGGATCTACCAATCGGACCGCCACGTTTCTGAGATCGTGTTTGTTTATATTAGTTAAAAGGACTATAAAAGTTGTGTCGTCAGCGCGACCAACAAAATCAGTGGGTACTCTGATGGAAGTTTTGAGATTTCTCACGACGCCTTTCAACAAGAAGGGGAGAAGAGTGCTGTCTCCAAGCGTTTTTATCCTCAACAGCAAGATACCGATCCTCTTTGTTGATAGCTCTTGCCGCGCTTCTTCGTATACTTCTCTCAATCCATCCAAGGTGAGGATACGGAATTCTTTGTCAAGAACTCGCCCAGCGATTATATTTCCAATCACTCCCAACGCACTTCCCACCTTTCCGCTACTTGCTCTGGAATACGGCTGAGGAAGTCTTCTCCCCTTCTGATGACCAGCCGGTTGCTCGAAAATGGTGAGTATCGTCCCGCCTTCTGCCTCACCAACAAAAGTTCGTCTTTAGCCCGTGTCACAGCCACGTAGAAAATCCTCTCTTCTTCGTCCAAGTTCCCATCCACAATGGAGAGCCCGCTCGGAAAGTCTCCTGGATTGAGGGATATCACGAACACCACTCGCCATTCAAGCCCTTTGGCCTGGTGAACTGTGGAGAGCACCACTCGTTCTGATTTGTCAATTTCTTGAGGTTCTATGTCAACCCTCTCTGCTACAGAAAGCTCTGAGAGGAAGCTCTCGACAGAGCTGTAGCGTGAAGCAATTTCGATGAGTCTCTCGATATCTTGCTTCCTCGATTTCGCGTCGGGGTAGACCATATCAAGGTAGTCCGAATAGAACTCCTTCAAGAAACTTTCTATCACCTGTGAAGGAGAGCTAGGAAAGTGGGTATTCATGATCACTCTTTTGACAGGCTCGAGATCCACGCGAGGCAATCGAATATTCCGCAGTACTTCTATTATCTCCTTGCCGGTATGTGCTCGGTTTCCAATTTCGGTAGCGATCCGTGACGCATACTTTGAACCTATACCTGGAAAGAGCTTCAAAAAGCGTACCACTGCTAGAAGATCCCTTGGGTTTTCCAAAAACCTCAGGAGAGAAAGCACATCCTTGACATGAGCCGTTTCTGTAAAACGAGGCCCCGAGAGGAGGCGATACGGCATCTGGAGCTGGTCCAGCTGTATTTGGAGCTCCAACGAGTGAGAATGAGCTCGGTAGAGCACAGCGATTTCTCCTGCCGGTACTCCGCTCTCTATGAGTTCCGAGATCTTCTGTGCCACGAACTGGGCTTCCTCGAGTCTATCCCATGTGGTCACTATCTTGGGTTTCGTTCCACCTTTCCTTGCAGACACTAGTTTCTTGGGAATCGAAGATCGGGGTTCGATGTTGTTGATGAATTCCACAATGGGAGGTGTGCTGCGGTAGTTGGTCTGTATTTTGAAGAGCTGTGCTTTTCCCTTATTGAGGAAATCAAAAACGTTTTCGAATCTGGCGCCTCTGAAAGAATAGATGCTCTGTGAATCGTCTCCCACCACCATGAGATTGCCATGAACACAGGACAGCAACTCGACTATCCTATACTGAACAATGTTGGTGTCCTGAAACTCGTCCACCAGAATCCAGGTATACTTCTGGCTCTCGCGCTTTCTCACTTCTTTGTCAGTTTCCAACAAATGAAGTGTGTTGATCAAAAGATCATCGTAATCCATGGCGTTGTTCGATCTCTTCAGCTCCATATATCTTTCCCAAATCCTCTCTATCTCTGGCTGGAAGTCGAGAAATCTGGGATTATACTTGAAGATAGCGTCGGCAAGATCGGAGAGGGTGTTGGAAGCGTAAGAAATGATCGAAGCCAGAACCGATGCTCTTGGAAATGCACGCCGTCGGCTCTGGTCCAATGCTTCTACAACTTCCGAACGCGCCACATCCAGCAACTGCTTGGCGTCATCTGCGTCGAGTATAGTGAAGTTTGAATCGTAGTCGAGTTTTCTGGCGTAACGTCTCAACAACACGTTGCATACGTGATGAAAGGTCCCTGAGAGCATTCCCTCCAAATTCGAAGAGCAGACCAATTTTGCCCTTTCGGTCATCTCCCTCGCGGCAGCTCTGGTAAACGTTACCAGCAAAATCCGTGAAGGAGGTAGCCCGCTGCGAACCAGATGAGCGATTTTATAAGTTATGACCCGGGTCTTCCCCGACCCGGGTCCTGCAACTACGATAGATCGCCCAGATGATTCCACGACTGCGCGATACTGTTCCTCGTCCAAATATTGAGAGAGCGTGTCTTCAGACTTATTGGTCTTTAAGACGTAATGCTTCTGTCCCATATGTTCCGCTGTCAAATACCCCCCATCAGCAATGCCATAATGGCCTTGGCGGTGTGGAGGCGATTTTCGGCTTCATCATAAATCACACTCCAAGGCCCGTCCAACACTTCATCCGTTACCTCTTTGTTCCTATCCGCAGGAAGAGCATGCATGTATATAGCGTGTCTCTTGGCAAGCTCCATTCTCTTTCTGTTGCAAATCCAATCTTTGTGCTGGGCTTGTTTTGCTCTGATCTCCTCTTCTGTTTCGCCTACGTAGAAGCCTCCCCAGTTTTTGGCAATGATGACGTCGGCGTCTTTGAAAGCTTCGTCCATATCATGCACAATCTCAAACTTGGTGTTGTGGAGTTCGGCGTACTTTTTCGCTTGTTCCACGATGTCCGGCATGAGGTCGAATCCCTCAGGATAGGCGAGGGTGACGTCCATTCCAAAGCGCGGGAAGAGGAGTATCTGGGATTGGGGGACGGATAGTGGTTTGAGGTGACTCTCCGCGTAGGTCCAGGAAACGACGATTTTGAGTCCACGGGTATCTTTCCCGAGCTTTTCCTGTATGGTCATCAGATCGGCCATCACTTGCAAAGGATGGTACACATCGTCTTGCATGTTGATCACAGGTACTGTGGCATGCTTGGCTATATTTCTGATGTACTTATTACCAACGCCAAACTGACAGTGACGTATGGCAATGCTGTGACCGAAACGGCTAAGCACAATAGCGGTGTCCTTCGGTGATTCTCCGTGGGCTATTTGAGTCTTATCCGGTGTGAGAAAATGTGCATGCCCTCCGAGTTGGGTGATGCCAGCTTCGATGGAATTTCTCGTCCTCGTGGATTCGTCGAAGAAGAGCATGAATACAGTCTTGTCAGGCAGTAGTCTATGAGGCTCGCCCAGCGCAAACTTTCTCTTGAGCTCGTAAGAGACCTCGATCATCATCTCGAGCTCGTCTCTCTCGAACTCGGCGGTGGTGATGAAATGCCTTCCTTTCAGCCTGGCTCCCATAAGAGTTCCTCCTTTATCAAAGTTTGAATATTTTCGACGGATGAATGAAGTGGAATTCGATATCTTCTTCCTTAAATTCTTTCTCTATCATTTCTTTGTAGTGCTTCAACCGACGCTCGAATCTGGTTGATATGTGATAGAGAATCACTCTTTTGGGACGAGCCTGGTGTATCAGAGGGATCAACTCTTCTAAGGAGACGTGGTTTGGAAATTTTCTCTCGCTCACGTCCATAAAAGTGCACTCGTGGAGCAAGGTGTCCGTGCCTTCGACTTCTTCTACCGGAAGTGCCATACTGTCTCCACTAATGGTTAGGAGTTTGCTTTCGTAACTTTCGGTAATCGCATCACGCCCGAGTTGTTTGACAAGTTTTGCTATTTCTCGAGACTCCTTTCCAGCATATTCTGGCCTCAGACGACTCCTCTTTTCAACCAGATGATATCCGAAGCTTATTTCATCTCTTGTGTGTTTGACTCGAAACGGAACGATATACCGTTCAAAGCTACCAGCATTTCGTAGAAAGACTTTCTCCCCATCTTCTATTGGATGGCCTTCGAACTGGTATCTCAGGTCTGAGTTCGCACGGGATATGAAATCGAGATAGGCTTCTATCGCGCGGTTTCCTCGCGGATAGAACACTTTTAACGGTTTTTCTCTGTCTCCCATGGCGTTGTTGCGCGAATTGACTATTCCCCAAAGTCCTGCGATATGGTCCACATGCCCGTGAGTCAAGAAAATGCTAGAAATAGCGAAGATACGATTCCCCAGGTAAGTACTCACACCCTCTCCAGCATCAAACAACAAACGCTCGGGTTTGTAGAATATCCAAGTGGAGTATAATGCCTTGGAAAAGCCTAAAAACTCCATTACTCTGCCTCCAGTTTTACCACGATCTCTCCTTTGACTCCCCCAGGCAAGTTCAATGCGACTTTGTAAACCCCCAAGCGTTTCAAAGGTGAATCGAGCGTAACCCAATGTTTGTCGAATTCAGTGTTGTACCGCGCTGAAAGTTCAGCAGCGATAGCGGCGTTTGTGACTGAACCGAATATCTTACCCGCCTCCCCCGCTTTTACTTTTATAACCATGGGAGAGGCAGAAATTCGTCTCAGTAATGCTTCACTCCCCTTCTTCTGTC
>QNAP01000111.1 GCA_003641795.1 Thermotogae bacterium
AAAGAGGTAATTCAAAGAAAGTCCCGCGATCACCAAAGAACCCAACAGTATCAAAAATGTCTGAAGTTTCAGCTTTCTAACCTTGTGCTGGTACAAGTTGACCTTTAACGAGGTCTTCACCCCCTCTCAATACCAAGGGAAGTGCTCCCATATCCGGTTTCGTACGTTGCAAGACGGAGGGAGCTACTTCAATGGACACGTCTGGAAATGGGAAAGATTCTGTAATCTTGAGCGCTTCTACCAAAACGTTGCTGCAATTTGGAGACGGTGAGACCACGTAGGCTACCGGTATGAGATCACTCACACGCCCCGAAGGCAACTCAGGAGTGGAGCCTACCAAATAACTCACGTGCCTGGCGAGATTGTATGGGAACATACCTGAGAATACGTCTTGAATGACCGAAGGGTCGAGTTTACCCGAACGGATTTCTTCAAGTGCTGTCCATTCGTCAGTACCCAAAACGTCTGCCAGCGCTCCAAGTGCGTTTGCCAGGTTATCTTCCAAGGAAACGTAGACATTGAGAAGCTTTGTATCGTGAAAGAGGAAGAGCGCTGTGTAGTCAATGTCAAGCACCATCACAAAGCAAGAAGGTGAGGCGGAAGCCCAGTCCACTGTGTGTAACCATTTTATCGGTGCTACCTCTAAAACATCTGGCTCCGGGAAACCCGCCGATGTTAGGAAAGATACGTGATTGGCGATAGTGGTAACCTTGGCAATAACGACCACGATGGAATTCACGTCTCCAGATGGTATGACGCTGAGTACCTGGGCTGTGAAAGAAGAAGGATCAATCCCGATTTCCGTGGCGATGTGAAGCTTCAATGCTCCCTTTTCTTTTCCCACAGTGGATTCGAAAACCAGTCTTGGCATGGTTATCCTGCGAAACACGATCTCTTCAGCAGGGAGTTCTCCTATCACGTAATCTTCAGGGTCTGGCCGTATACTCGAACACACTTCGATGAAAGGGTGCTGGTCTTCAGGGTTTTCTCTCTTGGATTCAGCGTGCGCTACAGTAAAGAGACGCTTCTTTTTGATCTCGCCTCGAATTCCCGAGACCACCAAGCTGTTTTGTGTCACCGCGACTACGAACTGTCTGAAGAGTGCCATTCTAATCTCCTCTCTTCACTACACCCGTCACGGGTAAGACCACAAGCGTCCTATCACCAACCTTCAGCGTGCCACCCAACGAGCAGAAACCATCGTTGAAGTTCAGCTTCCTTCCACTTGACAAAAACGACAGATCATCCATCGGTACCACGTGCCTTTGATCGATCCAAAGCCCCTCAGGTATCACTGCCCTCTGTAAGCTGTGCGTTTTTACAGTATATCTTGAAACTGTCTGTGAACGGTCTACCGCGGCTACCACCACGACCTCATCCATAAGGGATTCTATGGCATCGACCATTCCAAAGAGAGGGAGAATACAGGTTAGACAGAGAACAGTGATGACCAAGGAGAAAATGAACTCGATTAGGGTACTCAACCACCAATCACCTGCTGCAAGCTGAAGATCGCTGTGTACATAGTATAAGCTAAGAAGGCGATGAATCCGCCTATCATGACGATCATCATCGGCTCCACCAAAGACACGACTTTTTTGATGCCCACCCTCACACGATCTTCATAAAATCCGGCTACCTTGTGCATCACCTCACCTATTCGTCCCGTTTCCTCACCTGTTTCTATCATGCTTATCACCAATTGTGGGAACACCCCCTGTTTCGCGAGTGAGTTGCTGACACTGTCTCCTCCCCTAATATCTTCGATGGCGTTGACAACAGCTTTTTCCAGTTTCGGGCTTTCGGAGACTTCCGCAGCCATGTGAAGAGCGTCTTCTAACCCCACACCGCTTTCGATCAGTGTAGCAAAGGTTTTGCAGAATCTTTCTATGGCCATGTCATTCCGCAGAACCTTTATTGGGGGTATCAATGTCCCAAGGGAATCTTTGACTGTGGCACCCGCTCGAGTCTTCATGAATATCTTGTATCCGATGTAAGCTGCCAGCACGAGGGGAATAAGAAGAGGCCATCGAGCTTTTATGAATCCATTGAGACCCATAAGAATGTTAATGACCCCTGTTTTCGGAACGGTACCGAATGCGGATATCAAGTTAGGAAGAATGAATATGGTGATAACCAACACCAAGACCACAGCGAAGAGGAGGATGAATTTGGGATACGACATGGCAGACTTCACTTCGTTTTGAAGCGCCAGAGCACTTTCGTAAAAGGAAGCGATCCTTTGAAGTGTCTCATCGAGCACGCCTCCAGATTCGCCAGCACTCACCATGTTTATGAAGAGAGGATCGAAAACCTTCTGTTCTTCAAAGGAATCGGCCAAACTCTTCCCCTGCTCGAGAGAAATCACGACATTCCGTATGTATCTTCTGAACCTCTTCGAGAAAACAGGCTGCTCCGACAGTATCACCAATGCATCGCGCACGCGTACGCCCGCCCCCACCATCGTTGCGAGTTGCCTCGAAAACGCAGCGAGTTCAGCTGTTGAAAGTGTGAAAAAACGTCCAAGATCGAGGAGAAAACCCGTGCTTTTTCTTTCTTCTATATCTATAACGGTGAGACCCTGCCCTGTGAGTGTCCGCACTGCTTCAAGACTGGTAGGAGCGCTGATTTTCCCGCTTACACGCTTACCCTTTCTGTCGATGGCACTGTACTTGAAGACTGCCATGAAATCCCCCCTGATGTGAAAATTATAACACCAATGGAAGAAACGGATACGCAGTGTTGTACGTGATCTGGCGTGGTGCTGAAAGGCTCGATTGGCGAGTGATTCTTCACGCAATATGCCGCGGCTGAAAAACTCCTCAATAGTGGGTGTTCCTTGCGACTTTCCGCCGGGGAAATTAACCCCTCTAAGGATGGGGGTGAATCACAAGGTTCAGCAACATCCTCTGTCTTTTTCGTGTTCTTTCTTCCATATCTTCCACGTTTTCAGTGCCCATTGTTCTCCTACGCATCCAGCGAAGGCAACTCTCACTTCCAGTACTTCTTTGAACTCGGCTTTCGTTACCCGAGGTCGTGGACCTTTTCAACGTGGGGCTTCAGACAAGGGTCACATTTATCCGCTGCTACCATGCACAGAGCCATCGAAGCTTTGTACTTGGCGGGTATCGTGCCGTCCGAGTAGGCTTTCTGTCTCATTCTGACTAAAGCACGGTCACCTCTGGGGGAGTTTTTCTCCAGCTGCTGAAGTTGTCTGATTCTGACATCTTTCACACCTCCTTAGCCTCTACCACGGGATACTCGATCTTGGCCAGTTTTGTCTTGATCTTTTCGAGATCTTCTGTTTTGACACGCACGGTTTTGGAGTCCAGATCCACCGAAAACTCTTTCGCTCCAAGCTCTTCCAAAGCGCTCGAAATCTTCATTTTGCAGTGCCCACAAGACATGTCTGGTACACTGAGTACGTATTCCTTCATTTCCACACCTCCTCTCCTTATTTCCCTGCTTATTTTCGAAGAATTGAGCACCACTGTAATAGAGCTGAGGGCCATAGCTACTTCTGCGATTACTGGATGGAGCAGACCCATCATGGCCGTGGGGATAGCCACTACGTTGTAGAAGAAGGCCCAGAAAAGATTTTGCTTGATAACCTTAAAGGTCAATCTGGAGATTTCTACGGCGTCGACTATCTTTGACACTCCTCCCTTGGTTATCACGATGTCGGCGCTGTCTATGGCTAAATCAGTTCCAGAACCTATGGCGATTCCCACGTCTGCTCCTTTTAGAGCTGCAGCATCGTTCATGCCGTCTCCCACCATGACAACTTTCGCACCTTCTGATTGGTACCGACGGACGATATCTAACTTTTCCGATGGTTTGACGCCCGCATGGACTTCTTCAATACCCACTTGCAACGCGACAGCACGAGCAGTTTTTTCGTTATCTCCGGTCACCATCACTGGCCTTATTCCCATCACTTTCAAGTGTTCGACTGCTTCCTTTGAATCTTCGCGTATAGGATCTTCTATCACTATGTGGCCAATTCTTTTGTCGTCTTTTCGTACTTCCACAACTGTTTTACCTTCCATCAAAGAGTCGCGGTACACTTCTGGATTTTCAGGCTTCCCTATAAAATAAGTATGACTTTTGATAGTAGCCTTGACCCCTTCGCCTACCCGTTCTTCCACATTCTCCACCTCTACATTTAAAAAATCGGGATTACCAGTGTCGACAGAACCGACGATGGCTTTGGCCAGGGGATGGTTGGAACGAGTTTCAATGGCGGCGACGATTAAGTGCTCCTCACTGCTCAAGCTATGGTTCACGACTTTCGGCTGTCCTTCAGTTATGGTACCCGTCTTGTCCATGAGGACTACCTTGACGTCTTTCGATGTCTGTATGACCTCGGCGTTCCGAATGATCAGCCCCTTTTTTGCTGCAAAGCCTGTTCCAGTAACCAAAGCCATGGGGGTCGCAAGACCCAAAGCACAGGGACACGCGATCACGATGGTGGCCACAAATACGAAAACGGCAACCGATAGAGGATCCACAGTGCTGACTACCCATGGTAAGAATTCGCGAGCTTTGTCGAGGAACGGCTGGAGATTCTCGAATTGAAAGTACCAGAGGATTGCACCGACGGTTGCCAGCAAGATTATGGTGGGAACGAACCAGTTGGTAATCCTGTCGGCTAAAGCTTGAATGGGAACCTTGGCACCTTGGGCTTCTTGAATCAACTTGATCATTTGTGAGAGAAACGTGTCTTCTCCCACACGTGCGACCTGCACTTTCAGGAAACCTGTTAGGTTGAGGGAACCTTCAACGACTTCATCACCTATGGTTTTGCGTACTGGTATAGACTCTCCTGTGATCATGGATTCGTCAACGCTGGAAGTGCCCTCGGCGATCTCTCCATCTACTGGCACCCGCTCACCTGGCTTGACCGCCACAAAAAAGCCTTCCTTCACAGCTTCAATTGGGATCATGACTTCTCCTTTTTCGGTTATCACCCGAGCTTCCTTCGATTGAAGCTTCAACAGTGCTTTTATTTCTTTAGCGGCTCTGTCCCTCAGTCGTGATTCGATGAATCTACCTGTAAGGTGAAAAGCCACTATCATGACCCCAATGGTGCTGAAGGAAGCGACGGGCACACCGAGTATTGAAAGAAGTGTGGTAATCCAGGATGCTGACGCGCCAAAGAATATGAGCGTATCCATGTTGGTGTGCCGGTGGGTGAGCGCTATCCAGGCTCCTGTTATGGTCCTTCTCCCTGCGAAGAAGATGACGAACGCGCCTGCAAAGAGCTCAAGAATCTCAAAACTGGGAATCTTCGAGATGAACATGTGATAGATCATCAATACTGCCAGGGGAACCGTTATGATCCACGCAGCCATGAGATCTCGTTTCGATTGGAGATATCTTTTGGTTTCTATCTCTTCCAGCGTTTCGGTGGATATACCATAACCCACGGATTTCACGGCAGCCTTGATCTCGTCCATGGTAACGGGGCGTTCAGCAACCACGAAGCCAGTAGAAGTCGCCAGATTTACAGCAACGAACTTGACACCCGCTATTTTCGAAACGGCTTTTTCTACGGTCCGCGCACATGTAGCACAGGTCATTCCGGTGATAGTGAAGGTCAATTTTTCATCTTTTTCGCTTCTTTCGGTTTCCTTTGTGGTTTCCATCCTATCATCACTCCCTACCCACCTGGGGTGGATACATACTACCAGATTTTCCTTGACCTGTCAAATCGGATTTCTGTTAAAAAGTTGGTACCATTTGGAATGCAATGGCGAAGCTTTCTACTTTTTTCCTCTCTCGCACTCACAAACGGACGAAAGTGGCGAATCCCTCACGCTCGCACTCGCTTTTTCCCTCGTTTGCATCCACAAAACGACCCACGCGAAGATTCAGCCTCCTGCTTCAGCTTCGCTCTCATCCGCATCCATGCGGCTTCGAGGTCGTTTTGTATGGATGCTCACTCGGCGCTCGTGAGGCTGGATGAGCGTGTGGGATACCGTTAAGCGATTCATGTGAAGAGGCAGAGGTTTTCACATTGCAGAAAGCTTGTCTTGC
>QNAP01000112.1 GCA_003641795.1 Thermotogae bacterium
CTTTGGCACTGCGGTGTCGCTCCACACAATCTTTGGGACGGAAAATCTTTGAAGACATTGGACACCTATTTCGCCGACGGTAAAGGTGTCACCGTGGGGTTTGTCTTGAAACCTGGGCCGGTTACCATCGCACGTATCGACTACATTCGCGGTTTATGGCATCTCTTCTTGGCAAAAGGGGAAGCCATACCCACAGAGCAAGAACTCAAGGGTACCTACGTCAAAGTGAAAGTGGAAAATCCTCTGGGGTTCGTAAAAAAACTTGTCAATAGTGGTTTTGCCCATCATGTCGTTATGGCATACGGGGATCATTTTGAACTTTTCCAAAACCTCGCTGAGCTGAAAGGATGGAGAGTCCATGAACCAGAAGGTGAGAGTGGAAAAAACGGATAACCGTATCCTCGTAAAGATCGGCAACAAGCTACTCTTTCGTGGAGACGCTTTCCAGGCAAAAGGAAAAGTTCACATTCGCGATGTGCACGGCCATTGTAGAATCAAGGAACGTCTTTATCCGCTGGTTAGACTTCCGCATGATCGGATGGAATTGGTCTCCAATGATCCCGTCGTTATAAAATTCGAAGGTTCAAAGGAATTCAACCGCTTATTCATAGAACTCGGGGCCTTTCCCAAAGAACGGATGCTTGGTGGAGGTGAGCAGTACTCTCGATTGAATCTGAAAGGTAAGAGATTTCCCATCTTCGTTCAAGAGCAAGGTATCGGAAGAGGCTGGAACGCCATATCCCTCCTGGCAGCTTTGAAGGGTGTTCGGGGGAGCTGGTACTCAACCTATTTCCCTCAACCTATTTTCCTTTCCAGCGCTGGTTATGGAGTGATCGTTGATACCACCGCCACAGTCATTGCGGATTTCAGAAGAAGAGATCGCACAACCTTGGAGATCTGGGACAATTGCTGCAATCTCGTCGTACTCGAAGGTTCTTTGGAGGAAATGGTAAGAAGGTTCCATCAACTCTACGGTTCCAAACCGGTGATGGAAGATTGGATCTTCGGTGTGTGGTTAGCCAGTCAGGGAGGCATTTCAACCGCGGACAGAACTATTAAAACTGCTAAGAAATGGAGTATCCCTTTGACCGCCTTGTGGTGCCAAGACTGGTCAGGGAAGAATATCACTAAATTTGGGAGACAGGTCTACTGGAACTGGAGTTACGACAGCAAAGACTACGTCAACCTCCCAATTCACATACAAAGATGGAAAGAAGAAGGGATCCAATTCTTGGGTTACATCAATCCGTTTTTGGTGAAGGGAGGTCCTCTCTACCGTGAAGCAAGAGATAACGGATTCTTGGTGAAGAAGAAAAACGGCGAAGTGTACGATGTCGTGGTTACAACATTTCCAGCAGGAATGGTCGATTTGAGCAATCCCGAGGCCTATCGATGGTACAAAGAGATCATAAAACACAACATGGTAGGGATAGGCATGTCAGGATGGATGGCGGATTATGGCGAGTACTTGCCGGTGGATGCGCGCTTGATGAAAGGGAGTGGTTTGGAGTACCATAATCGTTACGTCCTCGAGTGGGCCAAACTCAACGCAGAAGCGGTAGAAGAAACGGAAAGTAACGCGATCTTCTTCATGCGGGCGGGTTATCTTGGATCGACCAAATACACGCCCTCGTACTGGGCTGGCGATCAGAACGTGGACTGGTCGAAAAGTGACGGTCTGCCCTCAGTAATTCCTGCTATGATAAGCATGGGAATGTGTGGGGTTAAGCTTCCTCATTTCGATGCAGGAGGCTACACCTCGGTGTTATGGATGAAGCGCACTCCGGAATTGTTTATGAGGTGGGTGGAGATGGCGGCGTTTTCACCCATCATGAGAATACACCAAACCAACCGTCCTTCCAAGAACGTCCAATTCGATTCAAACGTGGAGATCCTCAGACACTTTTCGAAGATGACCAGAGTCCACTACGAAATCAAAGATTACTTGAAACATTGTCTTGAAGCATCCATTCTTGAAAATCTTCCAATGGTCAGACACCTCGCGATTCACTACCCTGAAGATCCAAAGGTGTGGAATATCCAATACCAGTACCTTCTCGGGAGGGACTTACTGGTTGCACCCGTTATAAGACCAGGCGTAAGAAGCTGGAAGGTGTATCTTCCAAAGGACAGGTGGGTACACGTCTGGTCTGAGAAGAGGTTTGAAGGAGGCTGGGTGGAAGTAGAAGTTCCTCTCGGAAAGCCTCCCGTCTTTGTAAGGGAAGATTCGCATTTCACCTCAAGTATCTTAGCGCTTAAATATTCTAAAATCTTCTAAACGAGATCGTGAAGAGGAGGGTGCAAACCGATGACAGAAAGAGCTATCGAATCCGAAGAGAGGGAAAGACTGAGTCTCAAAACGAAGATCGGTTACGGCATGGGAGATATCTACGGCGGTGGAGCCTTTGTGATCATCGGAACTTACTATTTGTACTTCCTAACAGACGTCCTGAGGATCAACCCTGCGCTCGCAGGAACAGTCATCATGATAAGCAAGATATGGGACGCTATAACCGATCCACTAATGGGGATACTTTCGGATAGAACCAGAACACGATTTGGACGCAGAAGAATTTACTTCTTAATCGGGATACCTCTGATCTTCATATCCTTCTTGCTACTTTGGTATCCGGTGGGTTTTGAAACTGAGGTTCAGCGATTCATTTACGCTCTGGTAAGTTACATGTTCTTTGCAACGGTTATCACCATGGTGATGGTACCTTACAACGCCCTCGCACCTGAGCTGACTCTTGACTACAACGAAAGAATCAACCTAACATCTTTTCGCATGTTCTTTTCAATGTTTTCCTCGGTGGTGTGTGCCGTTCTTCCGCTGGAGGTAGTCAAGCGTTTCCCTTCGGTGAAGACAGGATACGTCACCATGGCCACTTTCTTTGGTCTTCTCTTTGCAATTCCGTTCATCTTCACCTTTTTAACCACTCGTGAAAGACCCGAGTTTTGGAATTCGACATCCAAGCTCAACTTCAAAGAGGATTTTTTGGAGCCTTTCAAAAACCGATCTTTCTTGATGGTCCTCTTCATGTACCTCTTCGGTTTTCTCACCATGGACATCGTAATGGCCATATTGATATACTTCACGACTTACTATCTTGGGAAGGGTGGATTGACAAACTACGCCCTTGGTGTGCTTCTCATAACAGAAATACTCTTCATACCACTTTGGGCCTACATAGGAAGACGCTTCGGAAAGCGCACGGCCTTTATAACGGGTGTCCTCATCTGGATGTTCGCGATGGCTCTGAGCTTTGTGATTGGGCCGAAGAGCACCACGACGGCAATCTTCATCTTTTCTGCGATAGTCGGAATTGGAACTGGTGGGGTAATCGTGATGATTTACTCCATATTCGCCGACATTCCCGATGTGGACGAGCTCAAAACAGGCAAACGCAGGGAAGGTACTTACTCTGGTCTGTTCACATTCATGAGGAAACTCAGCTCGGCAGTAGGGTTGTTTCTGATTTCCAACATAATAGCTTTGGCTGGGTACATACCCCCTAGAGAGGAGGTCGTGAACGGAACGGCCAAGATGGTGGAGCAGACACAAACCCCTCAATTTATTCTCGCTCTTCGGATCGTATTTGCAGTACTGCCGATTGGAATCCTAACTTTGTGCCTTATAGCGGCTGTGAAATATCCCCTCACCCGAAAACTACACGAAAAGCTGAAGCATTTACTCGAACTCAAGAGACAGAAAGTTGCGCTCGGAGACGAATGGACAGAAGAGGAAGAAAAGCTCAAAAAACTGCTCGTTGGTCGATAAAATTCCTAAAATTCTAAAGTTCAAGGTGCTCCCTTATGGAATTGTAATGAATTCTTAAAGCCTGTACGAGTTTTTCACCATTTCTTTGAGCTACTGCACGAAAGATACGCTTGTGGTTTTCAACAGCCCTCTTCTGGTAACCGTTATCCCACAGGTAATCACGCTTGAGAACTAACCAAATACGACTTTTCATGTAGTTCGTCAAGTGGTCCAGAAAATCGTAAACTATGGAGTTCCTGCACGATTGCGCATAAATATGGTGAAACTTCACATCGGCTTCGATTACCTCACGGATGTTCCCCTGCAGAAAGTTCAACTCCATACTGTGGAGAGTTGACTCCATATCTTGAATCATCTGATGAGTGAATTTGTCCAAAAAGAAGGTGGCTATCGCGATTTCTAAAAGTTCACGAGCTTCTATGAGTTCGTCCAGATCATACTCTATGGCTCCGTTTTCTTGGAAAGATTCTTCCAGAGCCGGCAGCTTCAACACATAGTTACCACTGCCCTGACGGCTTTCCACCACTCCGATTGCTTTCAAGTAACTGATAGCTTCTCTGACGATGATTCTGGAAACGCCGAACCGTTCTGACAACGCACGTTCTGTGGGAAGCCTGTCACCCACATTCAAGCCTTCCATCACTATGAGGTTTTTAATTTTCTCCACTATTTCTTTGCTCTTCACGTTCCTATCACTCGCTTTTGATCAGTCTAAGTCATATATTATCACGTGCAGAGCACATCATCAAAGACAAAAAATGGCGCGATCCTTCAAAATGAATGGCTCGACTTCAAACTCCGCTTCTTCAATATACCCCCACGTTCCAGTGTCGATATTTTTTGAGTCTTCCGCGCACCGCTTGCTGGAAGAGTTCACGCAATTTCGCGGTGATGGGACCCATTTTGCCATCTCCGATGGGTCTGTGATCAACGCGAGTGACGGCAGTAAGCTGCGCTGCAGTTCCCGTTAAGAAGAATTCATCACAGATGTAGACTTCTGTACGGTCGATGGGTCTTTCTATAACCTGGAGTCCCAGCTCCTCCTTTGCGAGCTCGATTACACTCCGCCGAGTGATGCCTTCCAAGATGTTTTCAGTAACGGGTGGGGTTATGAGAACCCCGTCACGCACCATGAAGATGTTCTCCGCACTCCCCTCTGATAAATGGCCATCTTGGGTTAAAACCAGGGCTTCATCGAATCCCGCGCGCATCGCGTCCGTTTTGATCAGTGCGGAATTGACGTAAGCACCACTAATTTTGCCACGAGCGGGAATAGTGTTGTCGTCGATACGCCTCCAGCTTGAGACGGTGACATGCGCATCAGTGTCGTTAGCAACATAACGGTCGAAGGGAATGGAGAAGATGGTGATTTCATCTGTAAGATCGTGGAGACGCACGCCGATAACTTCATCGGCTTTGTAAGCCAAAGGACGAACGTACACATCACAGCGATATCCTTCGGTTCGCAGAAGTTTCTTCGTGATTTCGATGAGGTCTTCTGGTGTTTGATTCAGTGCCATGCACAGCAGTTTAGCCGACTGGAGCAACCGACGGTAGTGATCGAGGGGTCGGAACAAGAAGAGTTGCTCCTCCTCATCGTTCCAGTACGCTCTAATGCCGCCGAAAACCGCCGTGCCGTAGTTCAGTGCGTGGGTCATCACACCCACTTTAGCTTCCGAGTAAGGCACGATCTCACCCTTGAAATAAGCGTATTTAGGTAGAATCACAACCCTGACCTCCCTTCAGATGTCTGACCGTGGTGTTGGAAGCTTTGACTCTCATTATACACCTTTGAAGTGGCACATGACACGCAGATATGTACCACTTAGGAGCAAACAAGATAACGTTCGTACTTACGAAACCACATAACGGCTGTGTACAATAATTGCTGTAAAAATGAAAAAGGCCCTGTATCCCTGTAGAATAAAAGAAACCCTCACTCTAAAAGAGGGATACAAGACCATGAAAAAGTATCTCTCCTTTCCTGGAGAGATTATACTCCAGTTTCTCCAGCTCGCGAAGAGTACAGAGGAGTTCACATTGCAAAATGCTTGTTGTGCTTCGCTTTTTCCTCGCTCGCACTCACAAACGGACGAAAGTGACGAATCCCTCACGCTCACACAGCTTGCACTCGCTTTTTTCCTCGTTCGCATCCGCAAAACGACCCACGCGAAGAAATAGAGGATTTCACATTGCAGAATGCTTGTTGTGC
>QNAP01000113.1 GCA_003641795.1 Thermotogae bacterium
ATATATTACAGGTAAGAGTATCTCTAGTAGTTGACTATATTCATCTTTCTTCTTATTTTTCTTCAAATATCTATATCACCTTTAAGATATTGAGAAACTCTATGATGGTTCTATATTCTCTCTTCTTATTTTTATGATAGAGTGTTCTTAACAGTTCTAGTTTCTTCTTTAAATCAGAAAAGGATACTCTATGTCTTCTCTCTATCTTCTCTATTGTCTCTAGTATCTTATCATGATTTCTAACTATCCTATCTACTAAGTCTTTATAATATCCTCTACAGTAGAAACCTAGAGAATAGTAATGAGGATATTTGTTAAAGTGTAAATAGAGACTATCTGTAAAGTCATAGTATTCTATTGAAGAGATACCTCTCCTCCTGTTTCTATCTTTAAAAGTTCTAAGAGTATGGAGAAGCTCTAGATATTCTCTTTCTTTTATTCTCATATATCTTCTCCTTTTAATATATTGATGAACTCTAGATAGATATGATTATGACAATAGGAGTATGGTTTATCTTTATAGTCTTGTCTTAGATAGAATTCTAGAGGTTTACCACAGTAGTTACAGTATAATACTGGAGTGTTTATAGTCTCTTCTATGTTTCTTTGTTCTAGAGGATATCTCTCTTTACTCTCTTTTCTTCTATGCATTATACCATATAATTCAGGATTATAGTATGGTAGCTCTAGTTTAGTAGTATCTTCTATGGAGAATCTTAACTGTTTAACATATTGAGGATGTAGATAGCTTATTACTCTAACTAGATATAGATACTCTCCTTTACTCAATATCTTATATGTTCTGTTGATTATCTTATAGAGATTGTATCTTCTTCTTATTCTTCTAGGGTTAGCTTCATTAAGAAAGATATCTGGATTTCTAGTTACAAATACATCATAATACTTAGGAGATAGTAGTCCTTCTCTCTTTAGAAGATACTTTAGAATATTGATAGTATCTACATCTGATTGAGAGTATCCATAGGTATCTGTTAGGTCTATCTTTCCTTCTCTTATTAGAGCTTTAACTATTAGAGTGTTATAGTGATAGAGATAGAGTATATCTTTCTCTCTATCATATTCAGTATAGTAGCTATAGTATCTGTATCCTCTTCTATTCTTTATTGTCTTCTCTAATAGCTCTAACTTATTCATTCTACATCCCTATTAGATATCTTATTATTACTTTATCTGTTTGGAGAAGAGTATAGGCTTCATATCTTAAGGTCTCTTTAAATCTATCTGGATAGTATAATATGATTGGATACTTCTTATAGGGATAGTCATTTATTCCTCTTACCATCATTAGAGGATGTCTAGATGTAGGGTATCTGGTTTTAGCATAGATAGTCTCTTCTGTTTTCTCTATTAATACTCTTAATACTCTTTTGTCTATCTCTCTTTCTAGAGTATGGGTATTGTTATCTATCTTCTTGAATAGATATAGAGGATTAATATATTCCCTTATTAGAGTATCCTCTATCTCTCTAGGATAGTAGAAGACATATAGAGTATCATCTATCTTAAGATAGAAACATGAGTTATCATATCTATCTCTATCAAAATAGAGTATAGGTAGAATGAGAGTATCAGATAACATACTATATCAACTCTTCTAATAGGTTATAGTTATGTTATCAAATAGAGTTCTTAAAGCCTCTATCTTATCTTCTAATATTAATTGTCTTATCAGTTTAACAGTATCTCTTATCTTTTTTCTCTCTCTTATCTTCCTCTTAATTAGAAAGTTATAGAAATAGTTTAACTTAAGCTTCTTAATATCATAGATATATACTATCACTTCATCTGGATAGACTAGAAGAGAGAAATTAAGAGACTTGTGTTCCTTTTCATTTACAATATAAGCAGTAGCTGGTAAAAGGTCTAGTTTTAGAGATAATACTGCTTGTATCCCATATGAGTTTTTGTCTATCCATATATCCATATTCTCTATCCTCTATGTTACTGTTTTGAGTATATTGAGTTTCTTCTTTAGCTTCTCTAGATTATCTGTTAATGTCTTATTCTGTTTCTCATATTCCTCTATACTTCTATCTAACATCTTCTCCATTATAGGAAGATAATTATCAATAGAAGATAGATGAGTAAAGTTAGAGGCAAAATAGATACCATTAGTGGTTATTCTTAGTTCTATATATCTATCTTGACTTGTCTTTTCTCTTATGAATCTAGGTTCTATATGTAGAGAATCATAGGATACTGATAGTTTATCTAGTAACTCTTCAAATGTTCTCCTATAGTCGTTATTTAGTCTATCATTCTCTATTACTCTATCCTTTAACTGTTCTAGCTTTCTTCTAATATTGAGGATATCTATATTGTTCATCTTATATTACCTCTAGACATATATTATCTTGTATCTACCTGTTTTCTTATCTAATACTCTCTTAGGTATCCCTTTATCTTCTCTATAGCTACCTAGATACTTACCACAGTATTGACAATAGTAGTTTCCATAAGCTATTATAGGGAATCTGTTTTCCTTCTTACACTTCTTACACTTCATCTATATCACTTTCTATCTCTATCCCTAATCCTCTTAATGCTGTTATCTTTCTAGTCTTGTATAATAGTTCTAATATCTTTAGTTCTATTCTCTTGATTCTTTCCTCTTCTATATGTTCTCTTATTAGTCTCCTAATATTACCATAGTCTTTATCTAGATTAGTAAACTCTATTTCATCATAAGATTGAGAAGAGAATAGTTCTACCTTATCTCTCTTAAAGAGTTTTGGATATGCTCTTAACCCTAGATTGTATCTTCTATCTGTTATCTTTTCTGATAGTAAGAAGGTTAAGTAATATCTATTCTTACTTTTAAGTAACTGTATTCCATCTATCATTATACTTCATCTATATCACTCATTAGAGTTTATCTATAGTATTCCAGACTTCTACTCCTAATGATTTTAATACAGATATTCTTCTAGTCTTATAGAGTAGCTCTAATATCTTTAACTCTATCTCCTTAACTCTTCTTTCATCTATATATCTAGTTATTAATGTTCTAATATCATGATAGTCTTCAACTATATCCTTAAACTCTATTTCTTCCCCATCAAAATCACTATATAGTCTTACATTATTTAGCTCATAAAATCTAGGATATTCTGTTAAGCCTAAGTCAAATCTCTTCTTACTTATCTTATGAGATAAAGAGAGCTTAAGAACAAATAACTCTCTAGTTCTGAATAAGCTTATCTTATCTATCATCTTCTTATCCTTCTATCTATTACTGTTAATCCTAATCCTCTTAATACTTTAGTATCCATATTATTCTCATATAGTATCTTGATTATCTTTAGCTCTAGTTTTCTAATGTCTCTCTCTTTAATATGTTTAGAGATTAGTCTTCTTATTATAGGATAGTCTCTCTCCATATCTGTAAAGATGACTTCATCTAGTCTAGGAGAGGTATAGAGGAATATACTATCCTGATATGGTATTGTCTCTATTGCTAATCTCTTCTCTCTTACTCTATCATCTAGATAGAATCTTATGTTTAGGAATCTACCTTCTAGCTTATCTATCAATATCTTATGTATCATCTCTAATCCTCTATATAACATGATGTTACATCCAACTATCTATTTTCTACTACTGTTTTCAATATATTAACTATTCTAGTTAGATTCTCTAGCTTATCAGTTAGATGTTTATCTTTATTCTTATAGTAGTCTATTGCCTCTCTAAGGAGAGATATTAATATATCAGGATATCTAGTTACCATCTCATAGAGATAATACTTTTGAGATGTAAAAGCAATATCTGAATGAGTTACTTCTAATGAGATTTCATTATTCTTAGATATGAATCTATGAGGATATGGATTATGGTGGTCTAATCTTTCTGTTAGATATCTGAATAGTAGTCTCTCTTTATCTGATACTTGATAGTATTTCTCTCCTATCTCCTCTATTATGTCTCTTAGTTCTGTTAGTAGCTTCTTTATCTCTACTATCTCCATAGTATATCACTTTATCTAGGATAATGTAACATCTATCATCTGTTTCCTATAATTGCCTTCAAGACTTTTACCACTCTATTTAGATTCTCTAAATCCCTAGTTATAGAAGTATCTAAGTCTATATAGTATTCAAAAGCTTCATTAAGAAGATGTAACATGGAATCAGGATTCTTACTAATAGCTTCATAGTAACTATAGTCTCTAAAAATGAAATATATCTCATTATAGCTAATCACTAATGATATCTTATCATCATCAGTAGAAAAAACTCTAGGATTTGGGTTGAATACACTTAGTTTTTCAGTTAAGTATTTAGATAGCTGATGTTCTCTTACCTTTATCTGGTTGTATCTTCTATTTATCTTATCTAGAAGTTTACTTAACCTCTTTAATGACTTCCTTATTTCCTTCATATTATCACTTTATCTTAATAGTTTTCTTGAATGGAGTATTGTTATAGTATGTTACAGCTATAACTCTATTTCTAGTATCTAATCTTCTAGCTAAATCTAGATAGTCATCAAATATATCAAAATCACTAAAGATTATCACTATATCTTGAGGTTTACTATCTCTCAATACATATTCTAGTACTTCTCTTATTCTAGTTCCACCACTATACTTTCTCTTAAATTCTATATCACTAGGTCTCTTAATATCTCTTATTTCTGATATTCCATCATCCCACAATATCATCTTCATTCTACTGTTAAACTGTTTAGATATATGATAGCTATCTGATAGAGCTATACTTAGTTCTTCTCTAGATATAGAACCACTAGTATCTACTAGAGTATAGAGGTTAGGTATATCTAATGACTTGTAATATGGTAATAGACTATGCTTTCTAGATTCTCTTCTCCAATCATTAACTATATTACCCTTATAACTGGTTAGTAGATAGTTCTTTAATAGTGTTTTCCAATCTACTTTAGGCTTAAACAGTTTAAGTATCTCATTCTCTATACTAGTAGTCTTACCTAATCCAGCTAATCTCTGTGATATTAGAGCATCCTGTATCTTGTTTTTCCATAGTCTCTCTTTCTCTCCTCTATTCTTAGTCTTATCATATAAGTCATTATTACCCTCTTGTATCTCTTCTCCATCTTCTATATCACTATCATCTAATCCTATATCTGTAGGGAAATCAGGTATATTGACATCATCAGGTAATAGTCTATAGAGTTCATCACTAGACATCTTGACTATATCGTCAAACTTGTATTTACCTACTAGATACTTACTATGTAAATCTTCTAATAATACTGGTTGTAGAGTATCATAGTCAAATTTATCTTTCTTTAGATTATAGTTGATAATAGCATCTTCTACTATATTCCACTTCATATTGTGTTTCTCATGTCTCAACCAGTGTAATAGAGCTATATGACTTATCTCATGTAGTAATAAGAATTTCTTATCATGATTAGTAAGAGTATTCCATCTCTCCTTACCTATGACTAAAATACCATTCTTAGTAACTCCAGCATATCCCTTATACTTATCTGATACTACTATCTTTACATGGAATAGTAGATAAGCATAGAAGGGTATCTCTCTCATTAGACTTGTTCTTATTAGAGCTATCTCTTCTCTTACATCTCTCTCTTTCTTCATATTATATCACTCTCCTTTATTCTATTGACTTTAAGAGATTAAGTTTCTTTCTTAATATTTCTAGATAATACTCTAACTCTCTATTATGATTATGATAGTGTTCTATTGCTTGATTGATTAGATACTGAAACTTATCTAGATGTTCTGTGAATAGTTTAGCTCTATCTAGTGTTGGATTATACTTATAGTCAAAAGAGAAGTAGATATCATAGTGACCTACAGTTAATCTTAACTCTCCTACATCTATCTTTATCTTGAATTCGCTTCCTATTCCCTTGTTTCTGTAAGAGATTTTAAGTTTATCTAAGAGTATTCTTGTTATTC
>QNAP01000114.1 GCA_003641795.1 Thermotogae bacterium
CAATACAGGAAAATTACACTACAAAAACCATTGCTAATCCTTCATTCTGTCAACAGATGAGGAACAAGGCTATAAAAAACTTGAGTCGCGATCACACTTCGAACAACAAATCGGGGTTGAGGGTTGCAATCGCCCTCACCACAGCCTTTCTGATGGAAGGCGGTTCAAGCGGATCGCTCACCAGTGGGAGTAAGTCCTCAGTGGCTTCCCTCACCCTGCCATTTTTCAAAAGTGTTATGGCCAGCTTGCGCGTGGAACGCGAAAACTGTTTTTCCAACACGATCTGTGTATACCGCTTCGCGAGGAAGTCATCAACCACTTTAAAGCGCTTCAGAACCTTCAACGAAGCTCTGATGATCCTGTCGGACCCTCGGTTTTCTTTGACGATCTTCTCTGCTGCGGCGAGGGCATTTCTGTCTCCACGCTTTCCGAGAGCTTCCAGAGCGACCGCTTGAACCTCCTCGTTCTCTGAAAAGAGATGGGGGAGAAAGAGGGTGGCATCAGCGTCGAGGCGATGAAATACCTTCAACAACCGCTTCAAAGCGTCACCACTGCATTTCTTTGATAGCTCTCCAAGCCACGGAATTTCCGCGATCAGCTCTTTGCAGGTTGGAAGAAGTCTGAGAAGCACCTTGGAAAGCTCATCGATTTCATGAACCCTGAGCTTTTCAGGCCTTATCTTCGAAAGGACCTTCCCAAACTCATCGCACCTGGTAACCGCTCTCAATCGGCTGTTGAGGTCGGACAGTTGGTCGAACAAACGACTTTCGACAGTGGTAAGTCTACGCAACACACTCACCGGGAGCAACTGTGAGTCGAAAACCGCCCCGCTCAGAGCTTTCTTGAGTTCAAAAGCCAGCGTTCTCACAATAAAAGAAGGATCTTTTGAAAGCTCCGTCACGACCTTCATCCCCAGATCAAAGTCCAGTGTTACCACTCTCAACAGTGTGGCGCGGCGTACTCTCGGCGATCTGTCTTCTGCAAGTTCACGGAGAAGATCAGGATCTTCGCATCTCCTCGCTGCCTGCGTTCTCACAGAGGGGTGAGGATCTCTGGCAAGCTTTTCCAACAATGTATCGAGTCTCCGATTGTAAGTACAAGCAACAAGGCGCCTTCTCACCACATGAGAAGGGTCTTCTGATAGATCCCATAGCTGATTCTCTGAAAGATATGGACAGAGCGAACTCAAAGCTTTAGCCCTCAACGAAGCATCTGGATGTCCGAGCTGATCCACCAGCAACTTTTGGTGTTCTTCATCTATTCGCTGGTAAAGTTCTTCGAGAATCTCCCGGGTCTCAGCCACATCACCATCCCCCGAGGATCGACTCGATCTTCTTCAGGGTCGTGAGTGAGTCGATCAGATTGACGTCACGATCTGCAAAATGGAGCGTCCCCACAAAGTACCGCCGCGTGGGTTTTCCTATCTCTTTATTCGTGTAACCTATTAGAAAGAGCGATCTTAGATCACTATTGTAACGCCACCAATTCGGATTCTTCACACTATGAAGCGTTATCTCCATCCACCGGTATCTCCCCATGGAAAACACAAGGGTGCGATAGGTTTTGGCATCTTCCAACAAGATCACACATTCTCCCTCGTTCCTCGCAACATAACACTTCAGCAGATCGATTCTATTACTTTCAAGAGCGTCGGGAGGAGAGAGAAGGAAGTTCGTGCTGATCACATCACTATGGATCTCATGTCCCGTTAGTTTTGAAAACCGCTTCCGCCTCATCCACCTCCCCTTCCTCTGCACCGTCGGCAACCACGTGGACACGCGTGCCCACACTGGCCACTTCGTAGACAATACCCGCCTGATCGTCCATCATACGGATGCACCCATGCGATATACGCTTGCCTATCTCCCATGGCTTCGTGGTGCCGTGTATCCCGTACTGCGGTTGTGACAGCTGAAGCCAGTAAGAACCGAGCCCGTTGGTGATGGTTCCAGGAGGGATGTACTCTCCATACCAATAGAGGGCGGGGTCTCTCTCCTTGTATATGATCCTGTAGTCCCCTGGGGGTGTGGCATCACTCCGACCCAATGCCACGGGGAAGGAGGCCAAGACTTTATCTCCATAATAGAGGGCCAGTTTGGCCTTGCGGAGGTTTATCTCGATCGACAGAGGAGACTCGCTGAAATCCACCCAGCCGATTTTCAACCGTGTTCCGGCATAGAGGCTATTGGGATCGGTGAGCCGGTTTATAATCATCAGATAACCCACGGTCGTACGGAAACGCTTGGCTATCTCGTAAAGCGTGTCTCCAGGTCGAACGGTGTAGTACGGTGGGTCAGCAAGTCTGGTACGTGCCTTCACGGGCAATCCTCCTGAAGGGAAGAGATAACCTGCTATCGCGTAGAGCCTCTTCGTAATCCGGTATTTCATGAACCGACCTTCTATCAACATCTCCATATGATGAAAGCCGTTTTCCACCGGCATGTGGAAAGTACCGAAAAAGCTGCCATTGAAATTGTAGACTTTGTTGGGAAGTCTCTCACCGTCAAGCATCACCGATTTCACGGCGAAATGGGCCGGTAGGTGTCCAACAAGATAATGGGTTATCGTAGCAGTAGTGGGTTGATCGGAGAATACCAGGAGCTCATAATCCCGCAACACCAGTTCGCCGATGTCGAGGTAAGGTTCACCAGTCTTTTCGAGCGTGGCACCCGTCATTTCCCGTCCAAATCTGTTTCTGCCGCTCACCACAAAAGCGTAACGACCCGGCGCTTCGAGCTGATCTTCCGGGATTTTCACTTCGTAGATCAACGATGTAGCGTTCACAAGCTGCGCCTTCACCCTTCCCACCGGGCCCGAGAGTAAGACCACGGGTGGTTCTACGGGAGTATACGCAGGAATTATTTGAAAGGTAAATCCTGTGGTCGTGGCGTCCACTATCCGAATTGTGTGGTCCGGTTCAATCGAAATCGAAACGACGGGCAAGAAAATCAAGGATAGCCAAAGCAAGATCGATCTTCGGCATCTTTTCAATGGTGAGAACCCCATCTTCGGTGAGAATCACCACCTCGTTTTCGTCCGACTCGAAGCCCACGTCGGGACGCGAAACGTCGTTGGCAACTATGGCGTCGAGACGCTTTTTTCTCAATTTTTCGCGGGCGTTCTCCTCCAAGTCATGGGTCTCGGCGGAAAATCCCACAAGAACCTGGGAATCCTTCTGATTTCCCATCTCTTCCAGGATATCGACGGTCCGCTGCAGCTCAAGAACCAACCTTTCTGGACCTTTTTTGATCTTTTTGGAGACCGGTTCACCGACCGCGTAATCGGCCACCGCGGCGGCCATCAGAACGATATGGGAACCCTTGAAGTGTTTCATCGTCTCTTCGTACATTTGGTTGGCTGTTTCCACACGGATCAATTTTACACCCCAAGGAGCGGGCAAGTGTGTGGGGCCACTCACCAACACCACGTCGCTTCCGTACCACCGCGCAGCCTTGGCGAGCGCATACCCCATCTTTCCACTGGACCGGTTGGAGATGAATCTCACCGGGTCGATATGTTCCCTCGTGGGCCCAGCGGTTACCAGCACTTTCTTTCCTCGGAACTTTTTTGGAAGGAGCGATGCTGCGATGGCGTCTACAATGATCTCGTTGTCTGGATAGCGCCCTTTACCCACCTCGCCACAGGCGAGGGACCCCTCGACAGGCTCCACCACTGTCCAGCCACGCGCTTTCAGTCTCTCCAGATTCTCTTCCACAACGGGGTTGCTGTACATTCGAACGTTCATCGTTGGGACGATGACCTTCGCCTCTTTTTGAAACGCCATGGCGATCAGTGTTACGAGGTTGTCGGCTACTCCCATGGCGATCTTGGCGACGGTGTTAGCAGTGGCAGGTGCCACCACCAACACGTCCGCCCACCGTGAAAGCTCCGTGTGCGGAATCCAGCCAGAATGCACGGAGAACTCGTCCACATAGACAGATGCTCCAGATACCGACGAGAAGGTCACGGGAGAAACGAGCTTGGTAGCGGCAGGTGTCATGGCCACCTTCAACTCCACCCCGAGCTTCCTCAACGAGCTTGCCAACCCCACCGCCTTGTAAAGCGCTATTCCACCCGTGACACAGAGAAGAACTCTCTTTCCCTGAAGGAGCTTCATTTCACATCCGGGATGAGTACCCTGAGCATCTCTTCGTTCTTTATAACGATTTTGCCTATTTGAAGCTCTTTCAGCGCTATGGATACGAGATTGTCGTCCTCGGTCTTCACCGTTGGTCTTGCAAAGTCGTTGAGCGCCTCGGCTCTTCTGGCTACGGCCATGGGAATAGCATACTTGTAGGGCAATTTCTTGAGCAGTTCGTCGTAGTTTATGGGCGGTCTGAACACCTTCCACACCTCCTCTATCAATCTCATCAATTGAGCAACTTTATTTCGTAGCTTTCCGGATCTTTCCAACTGTAGCTGACTTTCAACGTCTTTCTCAATTTCTTAGAAAGCTCCTTCCTCTTCTGGGGCGTGAGATAACCGGAAAGGTTTTGATGTACGTTTAACTCTATGGTTTTCAACTTCGAGTCAGTGGCGAGGTTTCCAAGCTCACGCACGAGTCTCATGAAAACCGCCCTTGGGCTGATCACACGTCCGGATCCCCTGCACACTGGACATTTTGTGGTTAGCGATGCGCTGAGCGAACGTTTGGATCTCTTGCGCGTTAGTTCCAGAAGCCCCAGATTGGTGAATCCAAAGATTCTAACACTTCCCTTGTCCTGGCTCGTGAATTCTGACAGCTTCTCGACGAGCTCGGATTTGTGCTCTTCCACATCCGTGTGAATGAAGTCCACCATGACTATGCCCCCTATGTTACGAAGACGAAGTTGCCGCGCAATCTCTCTTGCAGCCTCTAAGTTCGTCCTATGTGCGGTTTCCTCCAGAGAATTCTTCGAAACGTGCCCCGCCGTGTTGACATCGATTACTAACATGGCTTCGGTTTGGTCGAGGACGATGTTTCCCCCGGATTTCAGCTCCACCACTTGCCCCAAAAGGCGATCCATATCCCTGTAAACTCCGAAGCGTTCGAAAGCATCTCCTTCGATGATATGCAGCTTCGGTTTCAAACCGGTCTTTCGAAGATTCTCTCTGAGCACTTCTCCAATCGTAGGGGTGTCGTAGACGATCTCTCGCACGTTTTGATCTATCTTTTCCCGAAAGATGAAGCTCAGGATATCCGGTTCTTCATAAATAATCTGTGGCTTGCGAGAACGCTTGAATTTCTTGTGTATCTTCTGCCAGAGTTCCTTCAGCTCGTTATACTCCTCGATGATGGCCGTGTCGTCGGCATCTTCGGAAACCGTCCGAAAGATCACACCGAACCTGTTATCTGTTGTCTTCGAGATCTTCTTGCCAAGCTTGTACAGCCTCTTTCTTTGTGATGGATCGGCTATCTTCCTCGACACCCCCACAAAGTGTTTGTGAGGTAGAAAAACCACGTGTCTTCCCGTTAAGCTTATGTATGAGCTAACTTGTGGCCCCTTTCGCCCGGTCGGATCCTTTTTGACCTGAACGAGAACTTTGTCGCCCTTTTGGAAAACGCTGTCTCCAAGGGTATCACGGCGTCTCAAAAAGGCATTCTTACCTGTGCCGATGTTGACGAAGTACGCTTCCAACGAATCCACGTAACTTTCGATTCGGCCAAGATAGATGTTGCCCGCTATGCTACTCTCTTCGAGATCTTCGAAAAAAAGCTCGACGAGCTCACCACCTTCATAGACTGCCACCCGTATTTCTCCGTTCTTTTCGCTGAGGAGGACACGCTTATCTACTCGCTCCATTTTCGGTCATTCCGAGAGTTCTATTAATCCGAGGCCTCCGTCGTTTCTGATGTAGAGCACGTTAACTTCGTTGGTGTCGGCGTTTCTGAACACAAAAAACGTATGCCCGAGCAGTTTCATCTGCTCTATCG
>QNAP01000115.1 GCA_003641795.1 Thermotogae bacterium
GTCCTATCTTCCGGTCAGTAGGTTTGGCATGGGGCATGGCTGACGCCGGTCCAGAGGCCACGATGGTTGGAAAAGCGGGCCCTTCACATCTCAGTTTCATCTGGTATTCTAAAAGAGCTGCGATTTCGCGTTCACTCATTCCTGGTTTGAGTCTTTCTACCGTCTCTTTGTAGACTTCTTCAGCTACCTTCACGGCTTCTTTTATGGCTGTGATTTCGTCTTTCTCTTTTACCGAGCGCATCTTTTTGAGTATATCGTCTATACTTTCCAATTCAACGTTCAAGGATTTCAGTTTTTCATAATTGCTGAGCGTGATGCGTTGCTTTTCAATTCCGAGTCTTCTCACTGCGTGCTTTTCCAAGAGCGATTTCAGCGCGTGGCTCATATCTTCCGTACTTGAAATTGTAATCACTTCCGCATCCGTTTCTCGACTAGCTTGTTCTGAATACCTTCCGTCGGTGATCAGATAAGTCTCTTCTTCGGTTACAAGGATTTCCGCATGCGAACCCGTGAATCCCGTCAAATAGTTAGAGCTTGCCCAACTGGAATTTTCGAAATTCAGAATAAAAGCGGCATCGATATTTTTTTCTTTGAGTTGGTCTATCAGCTTTCTACGGCGTTTCTCGTAGTGCATACCTATCCCTCCTTAAGGATTTCTTTCAGGAACGAAACTCCGTTTTCCAAAGGTTCCACGTGGAAAAGCTCGGCGATGGTTTGACCCAAATCTGCGAAAGATTCTCGCTCGTTGAAACGTCCAGGCCTCACCGATGAACCGTAAACGATGAGTGGGACCCGCTCTCTCGAGTGATCTGTTGATGGAGTGGTTGGATCACAACCATGATCCGCTGTTATAAAGAGGATGTCGCCTTTTTCCAGGCGGTCGATTATCTGCGGCAGCCTCTCGTCGAATGCTTCCAAAGCTCGAGCGTATCCCGCGGGATCGTTTCTGTGCCCATATTTCATATCGAAATCCACAAGATTGACGAAGATGAAGCAATCCTCTTTTCTTTCTTTCATTACCATCAACGTCTTGTCGACTCCGTCCATGTTGTCTTTGGTCTTCCAGTTTTTGGTCACTCCACGGTAGTTGAAGATATCTCCAATCTTCCCCACACCGTAAACAGGGATCCCACTTTGAGTGAGTAAGTCGAGCACCGTTGTTCCTTCTGGGTCCAGTGAGAAATCCTTCCTACGCTCCGTTCTCACGTAGTTGGGCCATGTGCCCGTGAAGGGTCGCGCTATGACTCTCGCCACTTTGAACCCCATTTCGTCGAGTAGTGTACGTGCCGTCTTGCAATAACGGTAGAGTTCTTCAGGAGGTACTATTTCCTCCTTTGCGGCCACTTGGAAAACACTGTCGGCGGAGGTGTAGACGATGAGAGCTCCCGCTTTTTCGTGGACCGGCCCAAGTTCTTTGATGATCTCCGTTCCAGATGCCGGTTTGTTTCCTATCACAGCCCTTCCGGTAGCCTTTTCGAAGGCTTCGATCAGTTCACGAGGAAAACCTCGAGGAAAGAGATCGAAAGGTTTCTTCAGCACTATTCCTGCGATTTCCCAATGACCTGTGGTCGTATCTTTGCCAGGACTCTTTTCTTTCATAACGGTATAAGCCCCTCTTGGACGGTCCGTCGGGGCCACTCCCAAGATCTCATCCAAATTGCCCAGACCCAGTTTTTCCATGTTGGGTAACTTCAGCCCGCCAACAGCCCTTGCGGTGTTTACAAGGGTGTTGCTTCCCTCGTCGCCGTAGAGCGACGCATCGGGAAGGGCACCTATACCAACACTATCAAGTACTATCACAATGGCTCGCATGACATCCCCTCCTAAAGCAATGGTATCACGTATTCTTTTTTTCTTCGCTTTGAAATAGGTGATTTCCGAGGGATTTTATCAATTAAGAAAAACCATGGTAACTTAATTGTTGTAATTGGTTGTTATATTTGGCTTGCGGAGGTGGAACGATGCTCAAAGACGTCATGCGAAAAAAATTGCGCGAGAGGGGCAATCGTGTTACAGCTCAGCGGGAAGCTATATTAAAGATCTTTGAAGAGGTGGGGGACCATCTCGGTGCGGAGGATGTCTATCAATTGCTGATGCGACGCAGGAGGCGCATAAGCAAAGCCACCGTTTACAGAACGCTGGAATTACTCACCAATATGGGTATGCTCAGAAGGTTAGAGTTGAACGAAGGCGTTTATAGGTATGAACTCGCCGAGTCAACTTCCAATCATCATCACGCCATATGTACATCATGTGGTACCATCGTGAACATAGATTTGGAAGATCTCGAAAGCCTCACGCAACGCGCAGCAGAAGCAGTGGGATTCACGATGACGAACTACAGCGTGATCATCTACGGAATCTGTCCTTCATGCCAGAAAAAGATCGATGCGGAAAGTGAGACTATCAACAGCAAATAAAGGACTGCGTAGCTTTGTACCGGTATTGTGTTCAACGGCATCCGATCGAAGAGATTCACGGTTTTGTAGATGGTCAATCCCAAGAGTTCGGTACCACCTGCTATTGCTTTCGCCAGCCAGGTGATACCCACGAAGTGGAAGATCAGTAGGAAGATTCCTCCTACCATTATGAAAGGTACGAGCCAAGCCAATAACATCGTTGCAAGGAAAGCATAGGGATGAACGCTTCCAAAAAACATGGCACTTATGGGAAGGATTGCCGTTTGTGCTGCGAAGGTAAAGACGATCCCCTGTAGGATGAAGTTCCATCGGCTTTGCTTGATCCGTTTGGAGAGGTTCCTTCCCACTGTCAGTATCCCAAAAGTCGCGGTGTATGAGAGTAAGAATGAAACCGAAAGTATTTGCTCGGGATTGAACACCAGATTCGCCAGTCCCACGGCGCCGAGAATGTTCAGTGGTTCCACAGGATAATCGAGGGATTTGAAAATGCCGTAAAGGGTGATCATTCCCACTGCCCTCACCGCTGATGCAGGAAAATCTATGATCCAGAGGTAGATCCAGAGAAAGACAACAGGAATGAAAATCCGCCATTTTCGCGAGATCATGAGGAGCCGAAGAGGTATCAACAAAAGTCCAGCCAAGAGATAGACATGAAAACCCGATACGGCAAAGAAGTGTGCAACACCGATTTTCTTGAACGATTCCATTTGTTCATCCTTTTCTCCAAGGACGATCCCTCTCGCAATGTAGCTAACGTCTGTTAGGTACTCATCGAGGATGGACGCCACTTCGTTTCTCAAAGTGTATGATTTACGCTTCAAGATGGAAGAAAACCTCCGTGGCAAGTAAAAAGAAGCAATCCTTTCTGCTACTGATGAAGTCTTTGGATAAGCCCCCTCGGTGCGCCACTCACGTACCACTACGTGGACGATGTCGCCGGGATGTGCTTGGTTTTTCCCCAGCACCCTTACCTTTTTGTCCGAGTTTTGCCATTGACCATTCACGAGAATCCTTGTGTCGCCAACTATCAGATATCTTTTTCCAGCAGAAAGAACTGTCCCCACCAGCTCATTTCCGCGGGCTCTTGGTAGCTCGTCGAGGATCATAGCTGGGAAGATTAACAAGAGACCCAACAATATGGCCAGGGTTAGCCGATAATTTTTGAAAGTGGTCAACACCACCAAGCATAACAAAGCGAAGCGGGGGAATGGACCGAGAAGAGCCAATCCCCCGCTTAGAAAGGCGATGAAGAGAGGAAATCGCAGAACGTTTGGGTTCTCAGGCTCCGTATTTTTCCAGTCGTAGGGCATGTGCGAGGATCAATCCCATCACGTCTACAGCATAGAATGTTCCAAGAACCCCGCGAGCGCAACTGAACTCGTCGAAAGCGTTTTCGATGTCACAACGAGCGAACCTGGATTTGATCATGAACGGCACGGGATGCCAACTGTGGCCCTTTAACGGAACGGGTGTGGAATGGTCTCCAGTGACGACCACCACGTCGAAACCCAGGTTCAGGATGTCCGGCAACAGGCGATCCACTTCCTCGATCACTTTGACTTTTGCTTCGAAATTGCCGTCCTCTCCATAAGAGTCGGTCTTTTTGATGTGGAGGTAGAAAAAGTCGAAGTCTTTGTAACGCTCCCTCAAGGTTTGTACTTCGTCTTCCACTTTAGGCCCACACTCCAGTACTTCCATACCGACAAGTTTCGCAATACCTCGGTACATGGGATACGTTGCTATTGCGGCAGCTTTCAATCCGTACACGTCGCAGAAATTCGGAAGCTGAGGATATTTGGAAAATCCCCTCAACAGGGCGAAGTTCATCTTGGGTTCATCTTTGAGAATCGCTCTAACGCGTTTTAGAAACTCGTTGACAATTTCTGCTGTGAACTTTGCTTCTTTCACCATCGGTTCGCTCCAGACTATCGGTAGACCATTTTTCTGGGGATCGGCATCCGTTATGCGCTCATCCAGATCGTCTCCCGTGAACTTCACCACGAAGCGATGCTCTTTACCTGGGTAAAGACTTATTTTGACATCGCGGATTTCGTCGATCTCCTTTGCCAGTTTTTCCACCACTTTCGCGCTTTCTTCGGTGGAAGGACGTCCAGCGCGCCTGTCTTTCACTACATTTCCTTCAACGGTAGCAAAATTGGCTCGAGCTACGAGATCCTTCTCGCCAACATCGACACCCGTTCCCAATGCTTCGAGGATACATCTGCCGATTTGGTAACGGATGGGGTCGTATCCGAAAAGCGACAGGTGTCCCGGTCCACTACCAGGAGTGACGCCTGGAAAAACGGGGATAGTCTGACCCAACTCACTTTCTTTGGCAAGTCGATCAAGATTGGGAGTCTTTGCAATTTGTAGTGGGGTTTTCCTATTTTCCCCGGGTACATCTCCTATGCCATCCATAACCAAAAGGAGTATACGGGAATCACTCTGGGTTACGAGTTTCTTGAGAAACTCTTGCCGGTCAACGTTGACCATTTTTTCACCTCCTTGAACGCTTCCCTGAGATTGGCATCTTTCACCTCTTCGTTCCACTCACTCGCTATCAGTGTGAGAAGTCCCGTGGTGAGTTGTGTGAAATCTTTGATTTCGCTTTCTGATGCTTCTTCTGGATCTACGTCTTTTTCTTCTACCATGCGCGCCAACGCTACGGCTGTTTTCCATGAAAGATCTTTTAACTCTTCTATTACATCGTCTGCAAACGCTTCCAGCGAGAAACCGACCCTCGCAAGGGAACGTTGATATATCCTGTAAATCGTTCTTCCAAACGCCAAAGCTTCGCCTCCACCGGAGAGTGCAAAGAAGAGTTTTGTCGTGTTTCTATAGGCACAACTGAACGAAGGAACTGGTGAGTATATTTCGTGCAACAACTTTCCTATCTTCCACGGATGATGATACACCGTTTCTGGGATTCTGCCTTCTAATAGGTGGGATAGCCGTTGCCGCATTTGTGGTGGGGGACCTTCCATCATCAACCTTCGCACGAAAGGCTCTATATTCACCTCGTGTGCGGGGTTCCAGTTCAAAGCGTCACTTGCTTGCTCCATTAACGAGGCGATCAGTGCCGATGGCGTCTTCAAACAGTCGTAGAGATGGTGAGCCTTTTCGAACTGGGCGGATTCAAGACAGACCATCACTGCCAGTTCCAGTGTCTCTTCCGTTTGAATTTTCTCAAAAAAGCGCCAGAAAAGCTCCCATTCACCTGCGTAATAGAGCGTCTTCATCGCGTTCGTTTTGAAGTGTAACGGTGTGTCTTCGCGCGCCAAGAGTTTTACAGCCGTATCGGTCGCCTCTTCAAAAAGACCAACATTGCGTTGCTGGAGCATCAGTTCGTTGAGTACTTCAGGTGCAGAATTGATCGCAGTAGCTCTTCTCAAATGGTGAAGAGCTTCCACGTGTTCGCCTAGTCTGGAGAGAGTATGAGCCAGGTTGTAGTGTACGTCCCA